>NZ_QGTV01000022.1:0-75649 GCF_003182335.1 Chryseobacterium sp. AG844
TTTTGATGATTTTTTGTTGTGTTGTCATAATACTTAATCTGTTTTAAAGTTATTTAATTTGATTATAACTGTCAGATTAAGTATTGACTAATTCAAATAAGTACAACTTTCTTTTTCATATTAAATATTGTATTTTAAATTTGATACAAAGCTATAACACAACATTCCTTTTATCATATACGACCACTTACATCATAGATACAACATCCAACAACATATATAAAACTCTAAAAATCAACACTTCTATATCTTTAAGAAAACTATATATCTATCCCAATTTACTATTCTCAGCTGTCATCAGAAAGATTTTTAAAGAAAAAGTAAAGATCAACATCTGAAGAAATATCTAATTTTTTCCTGAGTCTATGCTTTTTATTCTGGACAGACCGATGTTCCACAAAAGTATACTGTGCGATTTCTTTTGATGTAAATCCCGCCCATATCATTGCGCAAAAAGCTAAATCAGATTTTGACAAATTAGAATTTATTTCAAGTAAATTTTTAATAAATTCCGGATATGCTTCCTGAAATTTGTTGAGAAAATTAGGGTCATTTTTTTTGGCCAGCTCGATAATATAATCGTAGGAATTATTAAGTTTTTCCTTTAAGACATCTGTTTCAAATTCCTTTTGTTTTATAATATCTCTATTCTGTTGACAGTGGATAAAGGCTAAAAGTAAAATAACAATAAGACAGAAAACTACACTTTTATAAACAAAAAATACATTCTTCTTTGAAATATCTGCAGATTCTTTTTCCTTTATCAGGTCATCAACAGAAATATTGATACTTTCGTTACAAACCCTGCTTAAACTGTCATTTAGCCTTGTATACTTTTCAAGGTATTCTTTTTCTCCCTTCTGGTCATTTAAAATCCGATAAGTACCGGCTATTGTTTTGTATAGCAGAGGAATATTATAAACTCTTTTGGTTCTTTCTAAAATGGCAACAGATTTTGTATAGTACATCAACGCTTTTTCGTACTCTTTTTTTTTATTAAGAAAATTACCATAAAAGTAGTAAGTCTGCCCTCTCTGAACATTCCAGTAATCCGTTTTCTGCAGTAGTTTCAATGCATTATTCAAATAATACGAAGATGAATCCGGATTCTCTCTATAAACCATATAATGATTTGCTATCAGCGAATTAATTACCGGAGTAGATTTTATATTTAATGCTTTGTGCAAATAAACCAGCGAAGAATCATGCTGGTGGATATCATGTAAGAAATCTGCCCTGCTTGCATAAATGCCTGATAACAATTCCCTTTCATTACGATTTGAAATCAGCTTACCATAGTAAATAGACCGTGAATTATATTTCAATGCATTTGTGTACAACCCAATACCATAATTAATCTGTCCATATTCGTGATATAGCCTGGCAGATAAATAAGCATCATTGATTTTTTTGATTTTTCTTTCAGCTTTCCGCAGATAATAAAAAGACTCTTTATAGTCACCTATGGTTGCATAGATATTAGCAATATTGATATAACCTAAAATCTCTCCTTTCAGATAATTCTGATTTTGGGAAATAATAATATATTTTTCATTGAAAGAAATTAATTCTTTTTTTTCACCTCTTATTCTTAATTTCTCGGATTTAATTATTAATGCGTTGTCTATTTGGTCCTGAGTATAATTTTGAGAATATAAGACAGTAAAAATAGACAAATGGGCAAACACCATCATTAAAAATTGAAATATTCTTTTTATGCTCACACTGATCATATTGTATATTCAATTGCTGTTCCTTTGATACTAGCAAATAATTCTGCTTATTTCTGTACTTTCTGAAAATTTTTTTTTTTTGAATCAGGTTTTTGAATGATAATAATTGTATTGGGGATTGTCATGAAACTTCGCTGACCTCCTTTGATCACTTTATAAGAATATACTATATCCTGACCTTTTTCCTGAAGGCTGACAGGGATAAATTCCACTTCCAGATTTGTTTTAGGGTAAATAAGAGCGAGTACATTTTCTTTTGAGAAATCAATAGGTGTTGGCTTCCCGCTCATGCCCATTGTTGTTGCAGCCCCAAAAATCTGATCAAATTCTTCCTGTGAAGTAATTATTTTTTCAGTTAAATCTTTTTGATGGGAGGTATTTTTAACAAAGTATTTCTTTGCTGATGTATAGGGAATATCTTTTTGAGAAACATTTACAGTACACGAAAAAACTATGAGAGTACTTATTAAAGTCATGATGAAATTTTTCATTTTTTTCAATTTATTGTGTGTTAAAAGCTATTGTAATTACTTAACATATATAGTAAACAGAGCCGGGCTCGGGGATTACCTTAATTAGCTTTAAAGGATATTAAGATGATCTGGTAAGAACACGTCCTGTTTCTACAATTGTATTATTTTATAACTTGTAAGGAAGGATAATTTTTTAGCTGATCTTCGGTAATTCCTGATGCAATGATACCATCCTGTATAGCTGGCTGCGTTGAATTTCCTGCTACATCCAGAGTAATTTTAGAATTCGGAGTATCAATTCCACTCTGGGAATACAAATCCAGCAACAATAATACGAGCAAGGTTAATACAATTTTTTTCTTCATAATGTTTTTTGTTTCACCGTAAAAGTATAAAATAAGCGTTAGGATGCATTAAATGGCACATACATCACAGATACAGCACGACGAAACATGCATTATTTCAAGCAAATACTCCCGATTTATAGTAAGAGACAACCAACCGTTATCTGTAAGAAATTTTCGGATTTTTTGACATTCAGAAAAAGCTGTATAGATGATGTATACAAAATATTGCAGCGTATAGAACAAGACCTATATTTTTGCACAAAAACACAAACTATATACTTTCTATTAACTCACAAATCCTTTAGTTGATATAAAGACCAGGTACTAGAGTTGTAACTGACATTAAAGAAATAAACTATTGTAAAGTTCAAAAACAATTTTACTTTATTATTTTAAATATTAAAAGCATTCTTTTAATTGGTTGAGACACTCTCTTTAATTAATTTATGAACTCTAGTATTCTTTTTTATTAAATACAGTTCGCTCAAAAAAGAGCTATAAAATTGAAAATTTATATTATTATGTTACCAATGGATCATCACAAACAATCTCACTCAATGACGCCTGATTATAAAAAGATTTACCTTGATCTTGTCGACCTGAAATATCCTGAGAAAAAGGACGAGTGTGCAAAAATTTTATCGAAGAAAAATCTGTCAGCGTTTGATGTAATAGAAATTAACAGAATAATATTTAATTATAACCAGGACATCAAGGCAAATCAGTCTCATCGTTCCTACAATGAAGAAACGATACACAAAATCCTTGAATATCAGAAAAAGAATTATCTTAATAATACACAGCTGGCCCTGCATTTTAAATTGAGTCGTAATACCGTTGCAAAATGGAAAAATTTATTCAATATTTAATCAATTCACAACCTCAATAAATTTATATACCCTCCTACTGTGCTTTTACTGCCTTGTTTAAAGGATGTAATCCGGATAAAAATAACAGAATCTTACCACGTCCCGGTTATATAGTAAGAGATATTCCTGTTTTTAGAAAAATTCTTAATAACAAATGCCGTTATTGACTAAAACATATATAACTATCAATACATGTTTTAAGCAATAACGGCAAAAAGAATATACCAGAATATGGTATAATATTCAGAGATTTAAAATTAGTCTTCTTTATTGTTTTTCAAATAAAGAACTACTTATAATCTTTAGAACTTCTTCGGGGCTCTTTTACTTCCGGCCATTTTACCACCTCTCCCTTTTCATCCTGAGGCATTACTCTTTTTTCTCTGTTACTGAATTCAGGATCCTCAGACGCCATATAAGCTAATGCCGCTGTTAAAATCACATTATTCTTCACCTCATCAAAAACGATCTTGTCATAGGTATCTTTCGTAGTATGCCATGTATATCCAAAATATCCCCAGTTCAGAGAACCTAAAGAAATTCCGGGCACTCCTGCTGCCACGAAAGAAGCATGATCGGAACCTCCGCCACCAGGCATTCCTGGGAAATCTGTCTTGATGTGGCTTCTTACGGCTTTTGGAACTCCATCAAGCCATCTTCCTACATAATCATAAGCTTTTACAAATCCTTGTCCACTGATGTTAACCACTCGCCCCGTTCCGTTATCCTGATTAAAGGCTGCCTGTACCCCTTTAATTATCTGAGGATTATCAGCAACAAAACCTCTTGAACCGTTTAAGCCCTGCTCTTCACTGCCCCAAAGTCCGATAACAATAGTTCTCTTGTTATCAGGATAATATTTTTTCAGAATTCTCATGGCTTCCAGCATGGTAATTGTACCGGTACCATTATCTGTAGCTCCCTGTGCTCCGTCCCATGAGTCAAGGTGAGCAGAAAGAATCACGTATTCATCAGGTTTTTCTTTGCCTTTGATCATTCCGATCGTATTAAAGCTTTTGGCTTCTGGAAGTATTTTTGACTGGGCATCAATTTTAATTTTAGGCCGAGTTCCTTTTTCTGCCATTCTGTAAAGCATACCATAGTCTTCCAAATCGATATCGACCATAGGAATTTTGGTAGTTTTTGCGCCGAATATTCTGTTAGCCCCCATAATACCCGTCCAGTTTGAAATGGCAATACCTGCCGCTCCTGCTTTTTCCAATGCTTCAGGAAGGCTGTTATTATCATAGCCGATATTCTTTATATAAGCTGCAAAATCTTTGGCAGCCTGATCTTTTTCCGCTTTAAGTTTTTCATACAATTCGGGGGTTGCAAATTCTTTGATCTGTTCATCAGAGCGTCCTATTTTCTGGTATTGTGCCATCAGCACAATTTTTCCTTTCACTGAAGGAAGCCATTGGTCAAATTCAGCTTTAGAAGACACTTTCGGAAGAATGATCACTTCCGCTTCAATGGCTTTTTTTGTAGCCGGACTCCACGCCAGCTGAGTTGCGGAAAGAGATTTTATGCGTGGATAGGTCATATCAACATGAGTTGTTCCTCTTTGCCATCCTTTCCATGTTCCGAATTGCTGAAGATTGGCATCTACTCCCCAGGAGCGAAGTTTATTGACACTCCATTCATTTGCTGCCAGCATTTCGGGAGTTCCCACAAGACGAGGCCCGATGCCATCCAACAGTTCAGATGCCAGGTTTTCAAGCTGGGAATTATTATTGACTTCATCTACAAAACTTTTTACGATAGGGTCTAGTCTTTCTTTTGGATCAACCTTTATCTGAGCCCATGAAAACTGGGCAGCCAGCATTACTGCAGGCACTGCAAAAAATCTATTTATCCTCATAATATATATTGATTGGTTTAAAGATAAAAGAAATCAGGGAGATGGTGAAAAATTAAGCCTAAAAAAAGGCTTTTCAATTATTTTTATCAATATTTTATTCAAAAACAACAATAAAAATTCATCAATAACTATAATCTACAAAAAAGGTCTTCAATCCGACAGCCTTTATGATTTTTAGAAGTGGCAATTCACTTTCTGTAAGAATAACCTATTTCAAAGAAAATACCATTGAAATCAGTATATAAAAAAACCGGCTTCAAAAGCCGGCTAAAGGTGAATTATTTCTTAGCTTCTTCTACAGAAACTTTTCTGAATTCTTTGAACAATTTGCTTAGTTCTAAAGCTGCTTTACGAGCTCTTGTACCAGCTGCTTTGTTTCCTTTTTCCGCTTGTTGGTTTGCCTCAGTTGTGAACGCTTCAAATTCTGCGTTGATTTTTTCAATTAGTTCTTTCATTTATTTAAAAATTTAGGCTGCAAATATAGGTTTTATGGCGATTCCAGCCTAATTGTGTTGAAAAAAAATAGTGGATTTACTCATTTTTTCTGAGTCTTTCTTAAATTCAATTTAATTTTTAAAATAAAATCAAATTATTGTAGAAAATAAACCATGTTATTCGGTGTCACATAGCGCATCAGTGAATATTTAAATAAACTATTTAAAATCAACAAGAACCGAAAAAACATACAGAAAAATCTTCTTAAAAATTTTATCTGTAAATCATTCATTCTCCTCAATTCATATGTATTTGATTACGTTGTTTTAAAAATGCAGTCATTTTGTATTTCTACGAGTATTTTTATACTAAAATTTTAATGATATAAGACAATTTTAAACAAATAATGTCTGTACCGATGATATTTTAACGAACTGTATCCTTTTTGAATGGATTAATCTTATAATTTTGAATAAAAAAAATCCCATGGATATCATTTCAAAATTTACAGTAGGTTCTGAAGAGGGAATTTCTGATCTTATGGCCATCATTGATTCTACCGTTTATGCGTTGCACAAAGAATTTGCAACTGAAGAAGAAATCAAAAAATATATTCACAACGAAATAGACCCGAGAAAGATGATCAATGACCTGAACGATCTTTCTAACCAACTGATCATGATGTATGCAGATCAGAAACCCATCGGATTCAGCATTATAAAAAGCGGTTCGGTACATCCGGGAATTCCTGGCGGAAAAAGAGCTACAGAAATCAGTTTTGTAATTCTTTCAGAGTTTGATCTTCCTGAAACAAGACAGTCTCTCTGGAAAAAATGCAGGTCAGCAGTAAGCTTTACGGATATTATATGGATCAATATCCTGGATCATGATCCGCTTGCAGACTTTTTAAAAGAATCCGGTTTTATCGCTGTGAGCAGTTCAAAAGCCGGACCTTTTCAACTGCCTTCTCATATTTTGGAACTGGAGATTAATAAAGGTTAATCCAGCTGCTTTAACCATAGATTCCATAGATATTTGCCTATGTAATAGTAAACAATCATTTTTTTAATTCCACAACTATTGAGGAAGACTATCATTTTAATTTCTATTATCTCATTTAAAATGATCTTAAGTAGATAACAGTTTACTTATCTTTGATTTTTATAATTTTTACCTATGAGTGATCAGCTGGAAACAATAGAGGATTATTACAGACGCATCCGTAAAAACCAGATCAAAATGTTTGATTCTGAGGATTTTGAAATGGGAAAATCTCACTTCAATATTTCCATGCGGAAATACTGTAGTTTTAAAAGCCCTTACAACCGTCGTGATTATTATAAAATAAGCTTTATTATTGGAAAGGGCACCATTCATTATGGTACTCATCAGCTGTATATAGATGGTCCTGCCCTATTTTTTCCTTCTCCAAGCATTCCGTATTCATGGGAGTGTGAAAGCGATGTACAGGAAGGATATTTTTGTTTATTTAATCAGGAATTTTTTAATGGGAATTCTGAATTCAATCTGTTTAAAAAAACGTCAATGTTCAAGGAATGGAGTAAGCCGGTTGTTTTTCTGACAGAAGAACAGGCTCAGCTGACAATGCTATATTTTGATCAGATTTACAGAATGAATAATTCTTCCTATCCTTTCCGCTGCAGCAGTATCAAAAGCAATCTTGCTTCTGTAATGCACCTGGCGCTGGAAAACCGTGTGGAAGATATCAATCCTAATGAACTTCCCGCAAATGTACGTCTGTATAAGTTATTTGATGAACTCCTCAACAAACAGTTTCCGCTGGACTCTCCTGCTTATCCGCTGGCCTTAAAAACGCCTTCCGATTTTGCTGCACACCTGAACGTACATGTCAATCATCTGAATTCTTCCGTTAAATCTGTAACCAACCTTACGACCACACAGATCATTAAAGAAAAGATGTTTGAAGAGTCTAAAAACCTGCTGAAGTATACGAATTGGGATATTGCACAGATCGGTTACACTTTAGGATTTGATCAGCCTGCTCATTTTAATAATTTCTTTAAAAAGCATGCGCAGACTTCACCCCTAAAATTTAAGAATCTGTCATAATATTTGATTTTTGTAATTTTTACTTTGTCTTTTAAAATCCGGTTTTGTATTTCTTGACTTATTTTTGCAATGTAAAAAATGAATGAATATGTTGAGAGAAGCATCTGAACAACGAATCAGATTAATTACCATTATGGCTTTCGTGTCTATCCCGCTTTCCGGGTTTGTCACGGATATTTATTTACCATCGTTCCCTTCTATGGCCAAAGAAATGATGGTTTCGGAAAAAGATATTCAGATTACCCTGACATCATATCTGTTGAGCTACGGGATTTCCCAATTATTTGTAGGAGGAATTCTGGACAGTATCGGGCGTTATCGTCCCAAATTGATAGCCTTATTCCTATTGATACTGACCAGTATTTTAATTACGATGACCAACAGTATTCTACTAATCTGTCTGCTTCGTATTCTTCAGGGAGCTGCAGTTTCAGTACTTGTTGTGGCTACGCGTGCTATTTTTGTAGATATTTATGATGCGGAAAAGGTTAAACATTATCTGAGCTACTTTACTATTGTATGGTCCTGCGGTCCTATTCTGGCCCCTTTCCTTGGAGGATATCTTGAGAAAATCTTTAACTGGCATGCTAATTTTTATTTTCTGGCAGCATATGCCGGATTTCTGTTCCTTTTTGAGTGGTTTTTTAGCGGGGAGAGCCTTCCTCAGAAAAAGAAACTGGATCTTTCAGAGAACATCAGCCTTTATAAGATGATGCTTAAAAACAGGATTTTCATGTTGGGGATTTTCATTTTAGGTTTGAGCTACTC
This sequence comes from Chryseobacterium sp. AG844, assembly GCF_003182335.1. NCBI lineage: Bacteria > Pseudomonadati > Bacteroidota > Flavobacteriia > Flavobacteriales > Weeksellaceae > Chryseobacterium > Chryseobacterium sp. AG844. The sequence goes on from NZ_QGTV01000022.1 coordinate 8,578, forward strand.
TATCGTGATGTTATTTAATATTACAGGACCATTTATTATTGAAAATACTTTTCATTTTACGCCGGTAGTGATTGGATATTGTACATTAATCTTAGGATTTTCCTGGATGATCGGAGGTTTTATAGGAAAACGCAGACTGACTCTGGATTTTAAACCAAGAATATTGCAGCCTATCTTACTTCAGCTGATCCTTATCGCAGGCCTGATCATCACCAGTTATTTCGCAGAAAGCCTGTTCATTATGATTTCTTTTGCTTTTTTTATTCATATCTGTTCCGGAATTTTATTCACCTCCTTTTTTACTACAAGTATGCTTTACTTTCCGAAAAATGCAGGTACTGCCGGCGGACTGATGGGTGGACTGGTGTATGTAATCACTTCTGTAACAAGTTTCATCATCTCTGTAAGCGGGACAGTAACGGATCAAAAAGGTCTTTCCTGGCGCTATCTGATCATTGCATGTTTCCTTTTGGGGATCATTCTTATTATGCACCAAGCCGTTAAAAAAGAAAAAGCAGAGAATTAGTCTCTGCTTTTATTTTATACTTTCGGTATAATTTTTCGCTGTCTACTATTTCATCAAAATTAGTTTTAATTAAAACTAATTTTTTGTATATTTGTTATGATAAGTCATGCCATAATCCATCGAAAAAAATGCTTCTAATCTTGTTTCATCATTAATATAAAAGTATGCCTGTAAAACAGAATAATCTATCAGAACTTGCTCTGGAGCTTGGTCTGGCAATGAGTGAAATGAAAAGCCGTCTCCGACAGAAGATCCAGACTATCGTTACTATTTATGATCCGGATCTTTCTTTTGAACTGATTGAAATTCTCGGTTTGCTTTCAAGACATAACGGCATCAACCAGCAGGAAATTGGAACCAAAGTAAGCAAAGACAAGTCAAGTATCACCTATCTCATCAACAGCCTTGTGAAAAAGGATCTTGTTGAACGGATAGCTGATAAAAAAGACAGGAGAAACAAACAGATCTTTTTAACTCCGAAAGGTAAACAGATTGTAGAAACCGTTTATCCATGGGCATTGGATCTTTATAAAAAAGCAGCTGACGGTATTGATGAGAAAGAGATCAGCAAAGCACTGCTATTGGTAAAAAAAATGACAGCCAACCTGGAGGAATCAGCACTAAAACATAATACAATATGAGAACAATTCTTGTACCTGTTGATTTTACATCAACTACCGAAAATGCAGTAAGAGTTGCCGCAGACTGGGCAAAAACCTACGAATATAAAAATATTATCCTGTTAAAAACTGCAGGAGAATCAGAATTTGATTATCTGCATATTGCAGAAGGACATTCATTTGTCAATGAAGAAAGTATCAATAACCTGCTGCAAAGGACAGAATTGCTATTCGATCAGTTAACGGATATCATCGCTGAAAAGTCACCTGAAGTTAAAGTTTCCAGCGTTTTAAGTGATTGGACTCTTACCAGAAGTATTAATGAGCTTTTAAAAAACCAGCCTTCTGTGGAACTGATTATCCTGGGAAGTGATGACCAGACCTCTTCTACCGAGAGTTTTGTTTCTGAGAATATTATAAGTATTGCCAGGACAAGTCCTGTGAAGACATTAATTGTTCCCAATAGCTACCATTATTCACCTATTAAGAATATATTTATTCCTTGTGATATTAGAGGTATTAAAAGGCTAGAGAGACTGTTTCACCACAAATCTGTTATTCATAAGCAAGATGTCCGTCTTTCATTTCTCAATATCAACACCAGTGAAAAAGAGGACGAAACGCAAAAAAGAGAACTGGAGGATTACATTCGTGAGCATTTAACGGAAATTCCGAGCAGTATTCATTATTCTCATGATGAAAATATTATTAAAGGTATCCTGAACTTTGCTGTATCAGATAAGGCAGACCTTATTATAGCACTACCCGGTAAGCACAGCTTCTTGTATTATCTGGCAAGCAGAAGTATTTCCGAAGGAATTTATCAGAACACCTCTCAGCCTGTTTTAATTTTAAAATAACAAGAAAACTGAAAGCTAATAATAAATTTTAGCATTTTCAATTTTAACCATTGCCAGCTCTTCCATTTTCTTAACATAGCGGATCACCGTCTCTACCCGAAGGCCGGTTAAGGTTGCTATTTGCTGTCTGGTGTAAGGAATCAGAAATGAATAGGGTTCTTCAAAACCGAAATATCTTTTAAGGTGATCAAAAAGCTTCGTGAGCTTTACAATAGGATCTGAAATTGCCAGAAAGCTTGAAATCATATATCTGAAATGAAGTCTGTCTGCGGTATACTTATTTATTTCAAGCATTAATAAAGGATTTTCCACCAGGAATTCAAGGAACCTGGTTTTGGAAAGCCTGAAAATTTCACAGCTGGTGACCGCAATAGCATTCACAGCATAATGGTGATTGGTAAATAAATAGCTTTCACCAATACAATGGCCATCAAAAGGAAGCCCATGAACAAATTCTTTTCCGTCTTCCAATAAATTATTCAGTTTCACGGTACCATATTTGATCTGAAAATAGAATTTTACAGCAGATCCTTCCTGAAAAATAGTTTCACCTGCTTCATACTTTTCCAGACTGGCTCCGAGGGAAAATAATAATTCTTCATCTATGATCATCTTACCATTATTAATTTGAGTAAAAATACTTAAAGAATAAGCAATGTTGCAACTTATTAAATACCACAGAAACGGTAATCCTTTTTCTACACTGCTTTTCTTATATCTTATTAAGTTGTAATTTTCTTCTTGTGTTTGGACCCCCAATCTGCCAAAGCAGCAATCACATCTTTCAGGGATTCACTATATTCTGTGGGAACATATTCTACCAGCACCGGCTTCTGATCCGTAATCACAGTTCTTTCCACCAGATGATTCACCTCCAGCTTTTTCAATTCGCTGGATAAGACTCTTGCCGAAATTCCATTGATAGTCCGCTGTAACTCATTGAAGCGGGTATGTCCGCCCAAAATAGCAATCATTACCCTGATGGTCCACCGCCCACCTAAAACATATAAAGCATCCTCGGTAGCAGCCAGATGGGTACTGCATTGCGGCCTTGAATACACTATTTTCTCCTCTTCCATTCTTTTATTTTTACTGATTACTAACCTAAATGTTATTACTAACCTTTTGGTAACTACTATCTTTTTATTAGTAAATATAGATAATTTTGAAACATCAATTTTAAAAAAAATAAAAAAAATGAAACGTGTACTTCATATCATTTCAAGCCCGAGAAGCGAATCATCAATCAGTAAGAAACTGGGTAATGCTGTTGTAGAAAAAATTGCAGCGAAGTATCCTGACAGTGTTTTTAAAAAGCGTGATCTGACCAATCCGCTTTTTCCTCATCTGGAAGAAGCTCATATCAATGCATTTTTTACTCCAGCTGAAAACCGCACTGCTGAACAGCAGGAAATCGTAAAACTTTCAGACACGGTAATTGATGAATTACATGAGGCTGACATTATCATTATTGAAGCTCCCCTTTACAACTTCAGTATCACTTCTACATTAAAATCATGGCTTGATCATATTGCCAGAGCAGGAAAAACATTCAGCTATAGCGAAAACGGTCCTGAAGGCCTGGTGAAAAATAAAAAAGTATACCTTGCCTTTTCAAGTGGCGGAGTCTATTCTGAAGGGGAAAGACAGGCTTACGACTTTGTAGTTCCTTACTTGGAAAAAACGCTTGGATTTATGGGGATGACGGATATTTCCGTTGTCCGTGCAGAAGGACTTTCTGTTCCGGTGATCCAGGATACAGCCCTGCAAAAAGGGATTGAAAGTATTGTTGTAGAGTAAAGACTAAAAATGCTGTTCCTTTGAACAGTATTTTTTTTTGCATCAGAATTTTATTATTGATGAAAGTATGTAAAGAATTAAAAATATTTCCCTCAACATATGTAAAGTTTTTTTCAATTTTTTTCGCTCATTTTTACTTTATTAAATAAAAGATATGGAAAAAAATAAACAGCCTAAACTGATCAATCCTGCTGAATTATTTGATCCCAGCCCTTACGGCTTCTCTCACAGTATTGCTGTGAAATCTCCATCAACGATGTGTTTTATATCCGGACAGAGCGGTGGCGTGGGGGGAAATCATGTGCTGGCAGATGACTTTAAAACTCAGGTTCAGGATGCTTTGAAAAATTTACAGATTGTTTTACAGAGCCATTCCATGACATTTGAAAATATAGTTAAAATCACCTTGCTTATTGTTGACCACAACCAGGAAAAACTTGAAATATGGGCTGAGGAAGCCAGAAAAGTCTGGAAATCTTCGTTCCTGCCTACGAGTACACTTATTCCTGTAAACCAGCTGGCTTTGCCGGGAATGATGTTTGAGATCGATGCAATTGCTGTAAAACAGCTGGCCACCTAGAAAGATCTGATAATGGTATTATAATTCTTACCTTCGACCTTATTAATTTAAATCCTGCCTGAATATTCAATTCAGGCATTTTTTTATCTATTACCGGCAATCGTCACTGTTTATCTGATATTTTTCAATGACAGATACCACATTATTTAAAATAATTCTAAACTATGTGAAAATAGAATTTCTTATAAACACTTCAAATAAAGGATTTGTTACAAAAAATTAAAACACTGTTAATTCAAATTACGTAGAAATACTGAATCTTATCTGCCGGGATGTGATTAATTTCGAATAAACAAAAACTGATACTATGGATCGCTTGAAATACAGTCAATCATTTCTGAAAAAGAGGTGTTATCTGAAATATCCGGCAGCTGTAGATCAATCAGCTTGATAGCCTCCTGTAAAAGGAGTTGAAGATATTGAATCCAAATTTTTTACGAAATGAATATTATTAACAAAATTCTCAACGTCGACGATTATTATTTCGACGTGTTCATGTCTATCTCGGAAGCGCTTACCGGGTTTACGGTAAACGAACTGCAGTCAACAGGGCTTGCAGAAACCTATTACACTTATGTTTTAAAAAGCCTGGAAGCAGCCACTTTCGTAGAATTCCTTACGGTTTCTAAAAATATCCTTGAAAATTCTTCCGGTGAAGAGGAATTAAAAAAGGCTATTCAATCTGAAATTATTGCCCACCCGGGAATGAATGACATTTCAGGAAAAGTAATCACCATGTGGTATCTGGGAACCTGGGAAGGAGCGTATATCAATGACCTGTCTTACAAGGAAGGCCTTGTCTGGAATCTGATGCATTCACACCCGCCGGGAGCCAAACAGCCGGGCTACAAATCTTGGAATATTAAACCTGTAAACACCCACTCATGAATCCAACCCATAACAAAAAAGATGTGATCATTGTAGGAACAGGGATCGCAGGGTCATTAATCGCAAAGCTATTATCCGACCACGTATTTGACACAACCAAAGGAAAAATGGTCCATCGTGCAGATGCCGGAAAATCCGATAACATCAGGGAAATATCAATCCTAATGTATGAAGCAGGTCTGGAAGCAGGTATTGAACTGGATTCCGTATCCTCAATGACCACTTATAATGAATATATCCGTACTTTTTACAGAGAGGAAGCCAAGGTTCCCAACTCTCCTTATCCGAACTTAAAGCAGGCTCCTTCTCCCAACGTTCTGGATATGGAACATATTGTCCAGCCATATCCGGATAAAAAAGGATATCTCGTTCAGTTCGGGCCGATGCCATTCGCAAGTGATGCGATACGGGTAGGCGGTGGAACTACCCTTCACTGGCTGGGAACTACACCAAGAATGCTCCCCAACGATTTTAAACTTACCGAAAAATATGGCATCAAGATTCCAAAACCGGATTCTGATGAGAAAACTCCTGTCGACTGGCCGATAAGTTATGAAGAATTGAGGCCTTATTATGAGATGGCTGAGTTTGAAATCGGGGTTTCCGGGGATGTTTCAAGACAGGAATATCCAATTACAGAGAAGACGGAAGAATATTATGGAAACTATGTATTTCCAATGGAAGAAATTCCCCAGAGTTACATGGATCATAAGATTATTGAGGGACTTAAAGGGACAAGTGTAAAGCTGAGTTCCGGGGAGATTCCTTTAATGATGGTGCCTTCTCCACAGGGAAGAAATTCTATTCCAAATCCAAAATACGGAAAAACGAAGGTCATTAAAGCAGAGTCAAAGGATTCCGGTTATAAACTGGTTTTAGACAGCTCTGAAAAAGAAGAATACAAAGCTCTTGGTTCCGTGTGGAATCCTTATATGGGAGAACGCTGTGAAGGGAATGCTTCGTGTGTTCCGATCTGTCCTGTTCAGGCGAAATACAATGCGTTAAAAACATTGAAAAAGGCTTTATATAAAATAAATGATAATGATAACCTGAGCCGTAATCCATTCATGCAGATTCAGGCGCAGAGTGTGGTTTACAGGCTAAGCATTGATCAGAATGACAGTCATAAAATATCAAAAGTCCATCTGAGAAAATATATCTCAAAAGAAAAAACCGATTTTGTTGAAGAATCTATTGATACGTCTGATGCCATCGTCATTCTGGCAGCCAATGCTTTTGAAAATCCCAAAATTCTGTTGAATTCCAAATATACAACTCCAGATGGTATAAAAACAGCAGCCAACAGCAGTGATCAGGTGGGGAGAAACCTGATGGATCATATGGTAATGCTTACCTGGGGACTTTTCCCTGAACCGGTATATCCGTACAGAGGTCCGGGTTCTACGACAAATATTTCTTCTTTCCGTGACGGAGAGTTCAGAAAGAACTTTTCAGCATGGATTTCTCCGCTTGACAATTGGGGCTGGGGCTGGCCGGCATTTTCTCCGGGTTCTGATGTGGCAGAATTTATCAAAGATAAAAAGTTTGGGGCAGAATTAAGAGAAAAGCTCACCGACAGACTTTCAAAGCAGGTATTATTTCATTTTGAAATTGAACAGCTCCCGAATCCCAATAACAGAGTAACCATTAATGATGAGTATCTGGATGTTCTCGGAATTCCACGCCCTGTTATTCATTATGAACTGACAGAGTACGAAATGAAAGCTATGGAACAGGCAAAAGATGCTTCGGATCAAATGTTTAAAAGATTAAACATTACGGATTCCACAAAATATACTGAGAAAGACAAAAACTCTGTGGTATACAATGGGAAAAGATATTCTTACAATGGTGCAGGGCACATCGTGGGAACTCACAGAATGGGTTCTAAAGCTGAAGAATCCGTAACCAACAGCTACTGCAAAACCTGGGATCATCCGAATTTATACGTTGTAGGGGCGGGAAATATGACCACGCTGGGAACATCAAATCCTACTTTAACATTATCAGCATTCACAATCCGTTCGGTAGAATCCATCCTTGCTGACCTTGAAATTCAACTTAAAAAATAATAACATGAGACAAAGACTTATCAATAAAACAGTTCAACCACAGGAAACATTATTAACAGCAGGCAGGATGGCTTCCAGAAGTGCCGCGGTTACAGAAGCTATTTCATTACCTTCTTTATTATTTGATTCAACATTGAGCAAAGAAGACTGGATAGAGGGATTAAAGCATCACAGTAAAACAGCAACTAATCTTTTACTGAATGATCAGATTGGTGACTTCAATGCCTATCTGGAATCTCAGTTCGGTTCAGGAATTTCAGAAATGAAAAAAGAGGTAACAGAAGTTGATTACAAACCGGTTTTACAGGACCTTCTGCAAACTGCCATTCTTATTGAACATTCTACAATTCCACCCTATCTTACAGCTTTGTACTCGATCAAAGACGGAACCAATGCTCTGGCTTCACAAATTATCAGAAGTGTGGCTGTAGAGGAAATGCTTCACCTGATTATGGTTTGTAATGTACTGAATGCCATCGATATTCAGCCTTCGGTCAACAAAAAGGAGAACTACCCTGTTTATCCTATGAAATTACCGATGAACGTTGATTTCTATGTAGGGTTGGAAACATTCTCAAGCAACAGTATTGCCACGTTTATTGCTATTGAAAGTCCGAGTGCATCTGTGGTAAAAGCTCCGAAATATGATGATAAAGCGGAGATTTCTGAACTATACTCTCAAAGAGCTGCCGTACAGGAAAAACACCTCTGGACTCTTGAAAACATGAAAGGTTTCATTATGGAAAATGTACACACCATTGGTGAATATTATGACGTATTATTCTTTTATATCGTTGTTTTCCAAATCATTGCTTACTATAAAGCACATGGGACACTTCCGACAAACTTTGAGGAATTAAATACCGGAGGAATTTTCACAGGAAATCCGTCAAAACAGATCCGCCCTGAGCAATATTACGGAAGCGGCGGGAAACTTCATTCTGTAGAAGCTTTGGACGGAGTAATTGCTGTTTTCCAGGAAATCAAAGGGCAAGGTGAAGGTGCAGATGATTCTATTTTCGATGTAGATCCGTCCCAGTTTGAAGAAGGGGTTGAACTGGCACATTATTTCAGGTTTAAAGAAGTTTTCCATGAGCATTTTTATCTGGGAGGAAACTATGAGCCTTTCATGGATGAAAATGGAATGATGCCTGTAACCACTCCGCCTACAGGAAAAGATCTTCCGGTAGACTGGAACGAGGCTTATCCTATGAAACCTAACCCTAAGCTGGAAGATTACATCAAAAACAAAGAATTACATGCTCAGGGTGTGGAGTTTAATAAAACCTACAAACGTTTGTTAGATGCCATACAAAGCGCTGTGGAAGGAAATCAGAGAGAACTGGAAAAATCCATTATGTATATGTATGCTCTGAAAGAACAGGCTGTAAATCTGATGAAACAACCGTTGGATGCTCAGACCAATGCGGGGCCAACATTCGAATACATCGACCTATAACCATAAAAACGATATATCATGCTTAAAAGAAAAAAAGAAAGCCTGGAAGCAGGAGGAGAACAGCTGTTCCGCAGAATGCCGGGACAAAGTGAAGTTAATCTGGCTGAATTAATGGACGGATATTCTAAACTTCTTATTGATGATCCGGTAAGACCATTCAGGGAAGACAACCTGCAGGCTATTGAGAATAATGTGGATTATGGAGTTCTGGCTGCCCTGGATGGCACATGGGTAAGCTATAATGTCAATTATAATAAAGATGTTAGCAACCCTTCGTTAGCAAGCGGAGTACATACAACCATCATGCCTTCTCCCGGAACCAACCCGGGGACGATACCCGGAAAGTTCGCATTTACCAGTGAAGAATATATTGAGAAATTAACATTTTCCATCGTTCCCGGCGGAGTACGTAACCGTGGCGGAGCTAGTGAGCTTTTCTGCGGAGCAGTTAAGTACGAACAAAGTATTAAAAGTGTTAATACAATACCGGGACAGGATGCGCTGAAATATACCCCTATCCACGAAGAAAACGGAATGTACCTATGGCTGAGTGATGTCTATAACCATGCGGCAACGAAAGAATCTATTGAAAGAGACCGCGGTATTCATGCCATTTTAACAGAAGATGCAAAGTATGGATATACCGGCGAATACAGAGACGAGCCTTTGCTAAGGATTACACCGGATGGAGAACCCAATCCTCAATACATTCTTCAAAGCCAGCTGCAATCGGGACAGCCTTATTATGAAATCATTCCGGCACAGGAAATAAAGCCGGGAGCAGGGCTTGACGGGCCTTATTTTATCCCGGACTACTCTATCTCCCGAAGCGGTGTTATTCCACATGGAAGCACCATTACTTTGCTTGGAGATATTATTCCTCAGAATAAAGATAAGACAACGTACTATTTAATTGAAGGTTCACCTCAGTTCCCTTACGGTAAAGAGGCATGGGAAACCAATCATCTTTCCATTTCACGGACCATGGGAAATGCCGGAGTAACACCGGAAGAAATCATTGATCTTGACCAGCCAGCACCGGCGTGGGTTCATGAAAAACTTAATGATGATAATGATCCCGGCTCCAATAAGATCTATACCCAGAGAATTCTTGCAGACAATTTATATCCTTACTCTGTACGGCCTGACCTGAGGCTCAGGGATACGTTAAGAGGCCAGAAAGTCAGCAATCATGTTCATGTGAGAATGTCTTCAAAAATGAAAACAGGAGCACAGGGAGGCGTTTTGAATGTTCCGTTTGTCAACCGTTTCGTTCCGACTGTTGAGGTGGATATGGATATGTGGATCGAAACAGTAATTGAAGATGGAAAAGAGATTCTTCAGCTGCAGTATGAGCAGATTGTATTTTTTGAATTTGATTTCGGAAATGACGGAGGTACCACCAGCTGGCCTCATATCCAGGTAAATACCCTGCGAAAGATACAGGATATTCCTGAGGATCAGAGAAAGGTAATGGAAGAGCAGTTCTATAATACCGGAGTAAATACCGGTACAGCTTCTGGCTGTCCTTATCATAAAGGATAGGCTACCATACTATAGGTAACATATAAAAAAGGGGCAAACTATTGTCCCTTTTTTATGTTCTTTATAACAGATTAAAGATTATCGTGGGTTTGTTGTACCATGAAAGATATCGCCTTTTTGATTTTTTCCCGTCCTTCAGGAGTATTGGTATCTATCCCACAGAAAATACTTCCATTCAGAGACGAAAACATATTGAGATAATACAATCCTGACACCATGATGGCCATGATAGAACGGTAGGTATCCATTTTATCTTTGAAATGTGATTCCATCAATAATTTGAAGATATATTCTCCGTTTTCCTCCTGAGTGTCAATCAGTTTTTTCAATGATTTCCGGGGCTCAGAAATAGTCCACAACAATAATTTTTGAGCTTCTTTATTGGCGTATACGTAATCAAACTGGGAAAGCAGCATATGCTCGATAAATTCTCTGCCTCCATCTTCAAGATTCGGTTTCATCTTTTCCACTTCCTCGCTGGTTACTTTTACCCAGAAATCCTGTGTACGAACATATTCGTCCATGAGGCCATCCATTCCGCCAAAATAGGTATAGATCATTTTCTTATCGACCCCGGCAGTCGCAGCGATATCATTAATCTTCAACCCTGCATGTCCCTTCGTTTTCAGTATTTTTCCAACGGCATCCAAAAACTTTTTTTTGCTGCGCTCCTTATTCCTAATACTACCTGATGCTGACTTTCTTTCCATGACTAAACATTCAATATACAAGATACAAGTTTAAGAAATTTTTTTTTATTTTAGACACTAGTTAGTGTCTAAAATAATCTATTTGTATATATTTGTAGAAACTATAACCATTCAATATACAAAACACTATTGAAATTGAGAATTAAAAACTATTCAGATTGTATCGTTAGTTCCCTCAGTTTAAAATATTTCGAACAAGAATGACTGAGGTAAAAACAACAGCAGCATCATTTTTTACAGTGATGCTGTTTTTTACATAGCAAATAATGGCTTGATATTAAATAAATATTTTCTACAGATATCCCTGATCAACCCTTCTTTGTTATTAAAGACGCTATTTTAAACTATTTCATAGATTTAGCTTAATCAAAAGCATCGATAAAGAGAAATTTTCACATCAATATCAAAAAATAATATACTGATTTACAACATATTAAATAAAATAATGAAAAATCTTATAATTTTACACACTTAGCGGTGTCTTATTTTATATATTTGTACAAACTAAAACCATCTACATATTTTAAAACACTTTTTAGGTTGAAAAATAAGACAATTCAGATTGTATTATTTTAGTTCCCTCACTTTATGAGAATTTCGGATACGAAACAACTAAGGTAGAAACACAACTTACATACAGACCATTAGATTTCTAATGGTTTGTTTTTTTATAAGTTCAAATTCCAAAAAGTTCTAGAGGTTTTTGCAGGTATAATGCAGCAGGAAAGAAACAGCTTTTTTTATTTCATCCCGTCCTTTGGTCGTGCTTACATCTATTCCGCAGAAAATACTTCCATTGATTTCGGCATACATATTCAGGTAGTATAATCCTGACGTCATGATTGCCATGATGGCGCGAACATTTTCAGCATTATTTTTAAAGTGGAAATCGATTAAAAGCTTAAAAATATATTCTCCGTTTTTTCCCTGAGTTTCGGTGAACTTTTTTAAAGATCTACGGGATTCTGATAACCGCCAAAGCAATAGTTTTTGTGCCTCTTTGTTGCTGTGAATATAATCAAATTGAGAGAAAAATGTGTTTTCCATAAAGGATTTTCCTCTATCGTCCACCTGAGGTTTTATTTCCTCAATCATTATTTTATTCCAGTAATCCTGTGACTCTATATACTCATCTATCAGACCATCTATTCCTCCAAAATAAGAATAGATCATTTTCTTATCGACCCCGGCTGCAGCAGCAATACTATTCACTTTCAAGGCAGTATATCCTTTTGTTCTCAGTATTTTTCCAACTGCATCCAAAAATTTTTTTTTACTTCGTTCCCTGTTCCGGATATTCCCTGCTGCTGACTTTCTTTCCATGGTACACTTTTCAATCGTACAAGTTTATGAATTTTTTTTCATTTTAGACACTTTTTAGTGTCTAAATGTATATGTTTGCATTAACTAATAACCATTTTATATAAACAGACAATCAGAGTTGTGAGATTGAGAGTGATTAGATTGCACCGTTAGTTACCTCAGTATAAATATTTTACTATTCCATTACTGGGGTAAAACATTACGACAGCATCATTATACATGATGCTGTTTTTGATTAATAAGGGTATTTTTTTAGTTTTTGATCAGTTAAGGCTTGATTTTTTTAAATTTCATGACCTGATACAAGTCCCTTTAATAAAGGTTTTTTTCACGTTACCAGACTGTTGATAATTTTTTTTTATATTTTTTTTCATGTTAGACACTTACAAGTGTCTTATTTTGTATATTTGCTTCAAACTAATAACCATTTTTATATAGAAACACTCATTGAGTTGAAAAATTAAAAGTTTCGAACAAAAAGCAACTAAGGTAAAAACATTAAATGCAGCAGCATCATGAGTTCTCTAATGGTGCTGTTTTTCATTTAAAACTTATTTTAGTTTAACCTACAGAAAATTGTATATACCGGGAATCCGGTATTAGAATAGTTGATATGAAGAGAGACTGTCCAAGGACAGTCTCTTATTTTTAGGTTGAAGTTGTATTAGCCTTTTGCTTTCTCATCTGTAAAAAACTGAAATCCATTCTTCTTCTCAATAAGCTGCATTGGATATAACGAAGGATTATATTCACCATTCAATACTTCATTCAGTGCATGCTTTTTAGATTCCCCGAATGCAATAACCAGGATATTTTCAGCATTATTAATGATGGGTGCAGTCAATGTAATTCTGAACATTTCCTGAGGCTTAAGATAATAAGCAGATACCCATTTTTCTTTTTCATTTAAAACATCTTCGCCTGGAAATAATGAGGCTGTATGGCCGTCATCTCCCATTCCTAACAGGATAAAATCAAAAACACCTTCATCACCAAGAACAGTTCTTATCTGCTGTTCATAAGCTTTTGCATAGTCTTCAGGAGTTATTCCTTCGGCATACATAGGAAAGATATGGCTTTGGTCAACAGGAACCTTACTGAGAAGTGCCTCATCTGTCATCCGGAAGTTGCTCTTATCATCGTTTAAAGGAACCCATCTTTCATCTACCCAAAAAAAGTAGACTTTATTCCACTCTATCTTTTCTTTATATTCCGGTGTTGCCAATAATTTGAAAATAGCTTTAGGGGAAGAGCCTCCACTTAATGCCACCACAAAACGGCCATTTTTCTGAATAGATTTTTTTGAAAGATCAACAAATGCATCTGCTGCCTTTGTATACAGTTTTTCCAGATCGTCAAATACTGTGATATTCATTTTTTCTGTTTACATTTTATTTTGTTTATACCCAGCTGTGCCCTTGTCTTTCCACCAAAGCATTAACATCTTCCGGACCCCAGCTTCCTGCTTTATAATTCGGGAAAGATAAATCTTTGTTATTTTCCCATGCTTCCTGTATGGTAGTCACAACATCCCATGCCTCTTCCACCTGATCAGAACGCATAAATAAGGTAAGATCTCCTAAAAGAGCATCCTGTAACAAGGTTTCATACGCTTCCGGAGTATCTTCCTGACAGGCAAAATTATCGAAAATCATTTCTGCAGGCTTCAGATCCAGTGTCAGCCCGGGCTTTTTGGTCATGAACTGTAATCTGATATCCATCATGGGCTGAATATTAATGATCAACCTGTTGGCAGATAAAAGATGTGGGCTGTCTGAGAACGTTGAGTGAGGAAGCGGTTTAAACTGAATGGTAATGTAAGAATGCTTTTCTTTCATTTTCTTTCCGGTACGGACATAGAAAGGAACATCCTGCCATCTCTCGTTATCCAGATAAAATTTAATTGCTGCAAAAGTCTCTGTATTGGAATCAGGAGCAATTCCGTCTTCCTGGCGGTAGCCTTTCACTTCCACTCCGTTGATGGTTCCTTTTCCATACTGGCCTCTTACCGCATAATGATCAACCTGATCTGAAGATATTCTCCGAATTGATTTCAGAACGTCAACTTTCCGGTCTCTGATTTCACCTGACTGCAATGAAGCCGGTGGTTCCATAGCCACCATACACAGGATCTGCAACAGGTGGTTCTGAATCATATCTCTTAACGCACCTGTCTGTTCGTAGAATGCTCCTCTTGTCTCTACTCCAACTTCTTCCGCTACCGTAATCTGTACCGATTCTATATATTTATGATCCCATAAAGGCTCAAAAATAGAATTTCCAAATCTGAAAGCCAGTATATTCTGCACCGTTTCTTTTCCCAGATAGTGGTCGATACGGTAAATCTGCTCTTCTTCAAATGTTTTTGCCAAAAGGCTGTTCAATTCAACAGCAGATTGTTTATTGTGACCAAAAGGCTTTTCGATAATGATACGGTCTTTTTTCGGATCAGAAGCTAGTAAAGTCGTTTTGATATGATTGGATATTGTAGAAATAAAGTTGGGCCCGATGGATAAATAAAACAGTCTGTTTGCTCTCATTCCGTAAACGGTATCGAAATCCTGCAGTTTCTGCTGCAGATTTTCGTAAGAACTTTCTTCATCCAGCTGATGCTGAAAGTAAGTAATATGAGCCTGAAAACCTGCCCAGTCTTCGGAAGTCACTTTTTTTCTTGAGAAACTTTCAAGGTTTTCTTTGATATAATTTCTGAAATTTTCGTTGGTATTTTCTGCTCTTCCCAGTGCTACAATATTGAAGCCTTTGGGCATTCTGTCATCGATATATAAGTTGTAAAATGCCGGAAAAAGTTTTCTTTTTGCCAGATCGCCTGTAGCACCAAAAATAACAATAGTTGTTGGCTGCAAGACTTTATTTTGATTCATTTTTCCGAATTTTAGTTGTTTGCACTCTGCCAGGAAGTATGGAAAACTCCTTCTCTGTCAATACGCTGATAAGTATGAGCTCCGAAATAATCACGCTGAGCCTGAATAAGATTCACGGGAAGAGATTCTGTAGTATATGCATCAAAATATCCTAAAGCTGTCTGAATTCCCAGGCTTGAGATTCCGTTCGTAGCGGCATATCCGGCTGTTTTTCTTAAACCTTTGATTTTTGACTTTACCAGTTCTGAAATTTCTTTATCAAGCAGAATATTAGAAAGGTTAGGGTTTTGGGTATAAGCAGAATAGAATTTCTCCAGCAAAACTGAACGGATAATACATCCTCCTCTCCAGATTTTCACAACATCTTTCAATGGAATTTCAAAGCCGTATTCTTCAGATGCTTTTACCAGTAAAGATAAACCTTGTGCATAGCTGATTAAGGTGGAAAGGAAAAGAGCATCGCCAACCTCCTTAATGAATAATTCTGTATTTTCAGGTTTTACAATTTCGTTATCGGCATATATTTTTGAAGCCTGAACTCTCTCGTTTTTATAAGCAGATAAAATTCTTGAAGTTACCGCAATATCAATGGTAGGAATAGAAACTCCGATTTCCATGGCCTGTTCTGAAGTCCATTTTCCTGTTCCTTTCGCTCCTGCCTTATCTAAAATCTGATCTACAAGATAGCCATCTGTTAATGAATCTTTTTGAGTGAAGATATCTCTGGTAATTTCAATAAGGAACGAGTTCATTTCGCCGTTATTCCATTCTTTGAAAACCTGATAAAGTTGTTCATTATTTAAACCTGCTCCTCTTTTAAGAAGATCATAAGCTTCACTGATCAGCTGCATTATGGCATATTCAATACCGTTGTGTACCATTTTCACATAGTTTCCGGCAGATCCTTTTCCCATATATGCTGTACACGCTTCGTTGTCTACTTTGGCTGCAATGGCTTCCAGCATCGGTTTCAAAAGTCTGAATGCTTCCGGATCCCCTCCAGGCATTATACTTGGACCTGTTCTGGCCCCTTTTTCACCTCCTGACACTCCCATTCCCATAAAATGCAGTTTTTTGGATGCCAGGTCAGCAACACGTCTGTTGGTATCTTCGAAATAAGAATTTCCTGCATCAATCACGATATCGCCTTCGCTTAAAAGCGGGGTAATATTTTCCAGCACAGCATCTACAGGTTTTCCTGCAGGAACCATAAGAATAATTTTTCTTGGAGCTTCCAATGCGGATACAAAGTCTTCTAAAGATCCTGTACCCTTCACCTTCATTTCTGAAGCAGCTCCGCCTTCTAATTCTTTAACTTTCTCCTGATCAAGGTCGAATCCTGCGATTGAAAACCCGTTGTCAGCGATATTATAAAGCAGATTCCGCCCCATTACTCCAAGGCCAACCATCCCATAACTATATCTTTCCATTATATTGGTATTAATATGAATTTTTGTTATACAGAGAATAAAATTACGGAAATGCCTATAATGAAAAAAATAAAAGGAAAGAAAATGTTTGTTACACTTTTGTTACGTCCTCATTTATAAGCCTCTAATATTCACATTTTCATATGATTTTGTGTTTATAGAATAAAATTCAATCATTAATATGGGAATGATCTATTAAAACAGTCGGTTTTTTGGCATAATTAAACTTATATTTGCCAAAATTTATAAAGTAATGAACTATAAACTTGAACTCAACACTCAGGAGCCTAATTCTAAAATCGTTTTTAATAACATCATATTTGATTCGTTCAAGATTAATATAGTTGAAAGATATATCGGTTCCATGAAGGCTCGCGCTACGTTATGCGAAGTTTTATTTAAAGTAAGAACTCTGGATGATGTACTTATTAACAGAAAAGATGGTAATATAAGAGTAAAGATAAAGGGGGATGATTTTGAAACGTATCAGAAATTATCCCGCGATCTGAATTCTTATGAATACAAAAACAAACTGATTAACAGAAAAGAGGTAGAACAGAATTATGTTCATTTCATCCTGAGTTTAGTGATTACAAATTATCAGCTTAACTAAGCTGGCCGGGTATTTTCCCTCTGAATATTACGGAGGGAAAATTCTCGTACGTTAGTAAGGACATAGAAACAACTATTTTTCAAAGCCTTGAAAAATAAGATTATAAAGAGAAGTACATTTTGTTTCTCGGTACTTCCGGACTGGAAATGTTTTAAAAAGTAAAGTTTAAATCAAATTATTCGTTATTACGTAGGATATTGCTTCAATTATATTTTTCACTCCAATTCTTTCAAACAATTTGCTTCTGTGAAACTTTATTGTACTGGGCGACACAAACAGTTGTTCTGCGATTTCTTCTATTTTTAATTCCTGGAGATACAGCCGTATAATTTCTATTTCCCTTAATTTTAGGGCAACTTTAGATTCTTCTGTCCATTTTCCCGTGAAGAGATTATACTTCCAATAGGTTTCTGAGGTACTAGAAACGATCCTGATATTTCCCGCAGACCGGTTAAGAGAATAGGACACTACACAGACTATTTTGGAGATTTCTCCATCATCAAAGAGTTCTATAGGTGTAATCTAATGATTGACAAGCACATCTACACTGTTGACATATTTAAGATGAAAAATCATAGGTAATAGTGTGTATTTTTTTCTTCGGGTGACAGGCATTTAAAAAATTTGAGTCCGTAAGTATTTAATTTTCTTAGTATAATTATATTCAGCCTTAGGCCTATTGTAAAAATTATTTAAAAGACAAAAAACACCTACTTTTATTAAATTTTCAACATCAAGTGAAATTTTTCAACATAATATACACACAAAAACAGGCATTAGGCTGAATATTAAAAAAAGAATTAAAATAAAAATCAAATACTCTCTTTACTGAAAGTATTTGAACATAGGTTCCTTTCATATTAATTCATTAAACTTTGATTTAAAACTATACAAAAGTATAATCTGTTTATATTTTTATTAAATTATTTTTACAAAGCAATAAAATGGAAACTGCTCTAAGAAAAAATATAAAAATTAAATAAATCTTATCCTGCTATAATCAGACCATTAATTAAGCCCTTAGGTGCACAATCTTGTATCTAAAGCATCAAACGGCAATCATATACCTCTGAAAAGGTTTCCCTCTTTTTAGTATTCTCTTATTTTCAGACAATTCAATTATTACTTTTTTAATAGAAATGGTATATGGAAATATGACAATTAATAAAAAATTAATAATAAAATCATAATCGTTTTAAAAAAAAGAATTCGTAATTTTTAGAACGAAAATTTAACGATGCATGAAAAGTTTTATATTTTGTTTATTGTTCCTTCTATTGAGTTCCCCTCTTTCGGCGCAAAGAGACACAGATCATTGGTTTGCACCTTATTACGCCTCAGTAAATTATACACAGGCACTCTATCTTTCTACCGATTCTGCAACTCCTTTTGTTGTTACAATTAACAGCAATAATATTCCAATAGGTAACGTAACCATAAGTAAAGGGTCTCCTCAGACCTTTGTGGTGCCAGCTAGTATTATAGCAGCTAATGTTGCTTCAAATGCATTCACTACTATCAATAAAGGTTTATATGTACATGGAAGCAAGCCATTTTACTGTTCATTAAGAATGGTAAGCGGTACTGTACACGCTGAAATTATAACAAGTAAAGGAAAAGCCGGTATAGGCAAAGAATTTTTTGTAGCCGCAACTCCTACTACTGCATCACTTAACATATTTAACTTCTCAGCAGGCATATTGGCAACAGAGAATAATACAGTTATCACCACTACTTGGAATGGAAATGTGACATTCTTTGGAGGAACACCTGCCACCCATTCGCAAACAATCACTCTCAACAAAGGACAATCCTTTATTTTCGCCGGAGGCCCTGGAGTAGGAGGTCAAAATATATCAGCTTTTATCGGAGCTAAAATTGTTTCTGATAAACCGATTACGCTTACCAACGGAAATATCAATGGAAATTTTGGAAACAACACCAGCATGGGATCTGATGCGGTTCTTGATCAGTCTGTACCTACAGATAGACTTGGAAGTACTTTTGCCATGGTGAGAACAAGATCTACCAATCCCGATCTTGAAGGTGGCATCATTGTAGGAACAGAAAACAATACACAAATATTTATTAACGGTTCCAACACTCCTGTTGCGACCATCAACAGCGGTGAATTTTACAGAGTTTCAGGAAATAACTATGTGCAGCAGGGAAATTCCGGACATTTCAATATGTTTATTACGACTTCAAAAAATGTCTATTTATATCAGTTGGTCTCTGTAAATAACAGCAGTGCGACGGTTGGATTCAACTACATTCCGCCATTGAACTGCTTTTTACCCCGAAAAATTGATGAAATCGGGAAGATCAATGAAATGCCAACAGGACCAGGGGTAACAAGCACTGTCCCAACCGGCACTATTGTAAAACTGAATATTTTAACGGAAACCGGAGCCAATGTGACGGTAAACGGTATTACTCCCACCGCCGTACAAGGACCTTTTCCATTGACAGGAAATAGCAGCTGGGTAACATATGCTATCCCATCCATCACCGGAAATGTAACTGTAGTTTCTGATAAAGCTGTAACAGCAGGTATTAATGGTGGTTACAGCACATCAGGATACGGGGGTTATTTTGCAGGTTTCTCTTCCATCCCACTGATTTCAAAAAAAACCGGAGATTGTATTCCGGGTATTGTATTGGAGGTAAATGACAGCTACGATACCTACCAATGGTTTCTCAACGGAAATCCTATCAACGGAGCCAATACCAATACTTATGCTCCAGTGGCGGCGGGAAATTACACCGTGAAAATTTCAGTAAGTACTTGTCCACCGGCAACCACTCCCGTCTATAAAGTATACACATGTCTTCAGGAATCTACAAAAGCGATTACTGTTTGCGAAGGCAACCTGACTATCATACCAGAATTTACCAATTCCACCCAAACTTATGTTCCGAGTACAGTAACGATTATTACTCCTCCAACAAACGGTACTGCTACCATTGATGCTGCAGGAGTAATTAATTATGTTCCCAATTTCGGTTATCTGGGCACTGATACCATTGTTTATAAATTTTGCGGAAATGACCCGGAGTTTACAGATTGTGAACGGGTAACTGTAACACTTACTGTTTCAGAAAGCCCAATTGTAAAAGATGCAGCTTTAAGATCATGTTTCCAGCCATCCAATCCGTTGCTTGGGATATTTAATTTAACAACGGCAGGAGTTAATGTACAACCGGGAATTACTAAGCAGTACTATCCATCTCCTACTGATGCCCATAACGGGACAAACGAAATTCTGACTCCCACCAACTACATTGCTCCTAACGGAGTGGTTTACATTAAGGTAAGCAATGCCAGCGGATGTTATAAAATTGCAGAAGTAACTCTCACGGTTATTCCTCCTACCTACTCAGAAGTATTAAAGGATAAAATTATCTGTATGGAAAATACAACCACACTAGATGCAGGGCCAGGCTATACTTCTTATGAATGGAGTACGGGAGCGACTACACAGTCCATCAAAAATGCAGGGGTTGGAATCTACTGGGTAGATCTGAAAACCAGAGAATGTACCACCAGACAAACAGTGAAGGTTTATGCTTCTGAAAACCCTGTTATTTCAGATGTTAACATTAATAATAATACAGTTACCTTAAATGTAATTGCCGGTACAGCGCCTTATCAATATTCGATGGACAATATCAACTGGCAGAGTGAAAACATATTTACCAATATATCCCGCGGAAGCCATACTTTCTATGTGAGGGATTCATATAACTGTGTTCCTGTGCAGGTAGAAATTACGGTTCCTAATCTAATTAACATCATCACCCCTAACGGTGACGGAATCAATGACGTACTTGATTATTCTGCTTTGGCAAATAAAAGTAATTTCACATTCGGTATCTATGATAGATATGGAAGTAAAATTCATACAGGAAGTAAATTAAACGGATTCAAATGGGACGGAACTATGGACGGTAAAAAAGAACCTACAGGAACTTACTGGTTTGAAATGGGCTGGAATGAGAACAATACAAAACAAACTCCAATAAAGTATACAGGATGGATTGTAGTAAAAAACAGGAACTAACACCAACCTTCCATAGTAAAATCTCCAACATTTAAACCTCTATTTTTATTATGAAAAAGTTATTGTATATATTCTTCATTACTAATTCATTATTACTGTTGGGCCAGAAAAACAGTAACATACAATTTGCGGTTTACAATGATGCCATTGGAACCAGCAGCATGTTTAATCTTTACAAAAGCAGTATTGAAAAATTAAACTTTTTTAAAACCAAGGCCAGTCTGCCTTCTCATTTAAAAAAGTTTGACTATCTGGCTGACAACGGTTTAATAGAGATCACGTTTAAAAAAAATGAAGGTTATCCTGATAGTTTACCGCTGGAAATGCTTAATGAGCAGAGCAATCTTCCTAAAGACAGACCTGTGTTTATAGAAGGATATCAATTTAATGACACCACTATCCGGGTCTACAGTGAAATGATCACCAACATTGAACTTAAAGATTGTAATGGATTGCAATGCATCTATATTTCCACCATAAGAAATTAATGTCCGGGATTTCCCTTTATTAATTGACATGCAGAGGTTATTTCACATTTGAAGTAACCTCTTTTATTTTATTAAAGAGGATGGATTTTATTTCAACAACCTGGAAAACCATACATAGATATCCATATCACCGGGAATATTCAGTTTTTTCCTTAGATTATATTTTTTGGTCTGTACGGTTCTCACTGAGGTAAAAGTATATTCAGCAATTTCTTTGGTAGAAAAATTGAGATAGATGTAAGCACAGAATCTTATTTCCGATATTTTTAAAGGAGAAACTTTCAGCAGTTCTTCTGAAAAGTGCGGATAATACTCATTGAAACGGGTCAGAAACTCAGGGCTGTTTTCTTTGGCAAGCTGTATCACTTCCTTAAAAATACTCTCCTGTACAGGCATCTGATGAGGGATATCAATTTTATCCAGATTTTTACTTTTGTGCTTTCTATAATAATACAGGAAAAGAAATATAAAAAGAAGACATGCGGCAATACTCAACGACAGGATGAAGAAAAGTTCTTTTGTTTCCTTCTTTCTATTGCTATTTTCCAATTCATTCTGTTTATCTACAGCATCATTCAATGTCTGGTTTTGTCTGTTGGTTGAAGACTCTATATCCAACAGCCAATTAGTGTAATAGGCAATGCTGTCTTTCTGTCCCGTACTTTTATACAGATCCTTCAGCTCCATTGCTACCGACTTTTGATAATTCTCGCTTTTATAATAGTTATTTGCGATATTTTTACATATCCATAAATGATGCTGGGCCTCAGCAATTTTCCTGATGGATTTAAAATACCTGCCGGCATAATATGAGGTAATGTATCGTATTCCTATTTCATCTATTTTTTTTCATTCTGGATGGCTTCCTCAATATATATTTTGGCAGAATCAGGTTTGTTGAGCTCAAGATACATTCCGCCAAGATACGGTGAGGTTTTATAACTGTTGCTCAATCTGTTCTTGTCTATCCTATAGAGATTATTTTTGTTTTCTCTGTAAATTTTAGAATACTTATATGCTGTTTTATAATGTTTTAATGCTAATTTTTTTTTATTAATTTCATTGTATATTCCTGCATACTGCCAGTTGATCAGATAAATAAAGTAAGCATTATTGGTTTGAATTACTCTATCATAGATTTCATCCAATTGTTTCAGAGAAGCAACTCTTTCTCCTAATTTCTGGTATAGCAGTGACCTTTGAAGATGGAGATAAAATAGGACTTCAAAATCTGTATCTGAATTGATTAGGTTTTCTTTTTCCACTTTATCAGTGTAATAAAAGGATCTCTTCATATCACTGTTTCGGTTATAGATATTGGCGATCTTCAGATACCCTAATGCTACGCAATCATTATAAGAATTTTGCTTGCATACCTTAATAAGACTGTCAATTATCTCTATTTCCTTTGATCCGGCTGTAGAAAATTCAATATCAAAGAGAACATTTTTTAATTCTTCTTCTGTATGCTGCGAATAGAAAAAGGAAGAAATCAAAAAGAATAAAACAGGTAATTTTTTCATCATAACGCTATCCAAATAAAATACAATATTAATACTACTTCACCACCACATAACCTAAAACACATACGTATTATATACACCACGTACAAAAATCGCAATATTACATTATTTATAATACAAAATTAGCAATTACTTTTGAATACCCGAATATTATATTCATTCTTCGCAATACCACTATTTAAATACCTAATTTTTAAAATGAGAAAAACTCTATTATCATTATTTTTGATTTCAGGTTTCTGTCTTTCCAATGCCCAAAGATGGGAGACCTCTTCACAAAAAGTGTCTGAGATCAGAAGAGAGGTAAAAATCAAGTATGCTTACAAAACTGATATTAATGCATTAATACAGTTGTTAAAAAACGCTGAGGAGACCGGCGCCAATGCAAGAGCATTAACGATTCAATTACCAACGGCAGAAGGAACCATAGAAAAGTTTGCGGTGTACAGCAATCCTGTGATGGAAAAATCCTTGGCTGAAAAATATGGATTAGGATCTTATGTAGGAGTGGGAATTGATGACCCCTCCAAATATGTAAGATTCAGTACATCCCCTACAGAAATACAGTCAATGATTATTAAAGACGGTATCTTCCAGTTTATAGAACCTGTCACAACAGATAAAAAAACCTATGGAGTATTCTATAAAACCGAAAGAACAGAGTCTGAGCATGGCTTTAGCTGCAGTATGGAAGGCAAAAAGGAACTGGATATCAAATCTTTAAAGAATTCCGGAAAAAATAAACTTGCCGGAATCAATATTACCGGAAGACCTGCCGCATCTATGTACAGAACCTATAGACTTGCCTTGTCTGCAACGGGTGAATATACTACTCATTTCGGAGGGATGGCAGGAGCTGTTGCCCAGATGAATGCTACTATGACTCGTGTCAATGGTGTTTTTGAAAAAGAATTTGCAATCCATCTTACCATACAGAATTTCCCCAATATCATCTATGCTAATCCGGCCAATGATCCATACACCAATGATTTGAACGGGCAGCTTCAACAAACCTTAACTGCTCAGGTAGGCAATGCCAATTATGATATAGGACATGTCTTTAATGCCGCCGGAGGAAATGGTAATGCAGGATGCATAGGATGTATATGTACCGACCCTACCGCAGCAAAACCGTTAGGTAAAGGTTCTGCGTTTACACAAAATCAGAATCCTGTGGGAGACACCTTTGATATTGATTACGTAGCTCATGAAATGGGACATCAGCTTGGAGGTAACCACACTTTTTCTACAGTTATTGAAAGCTCAGATGTCAATATAGAACCGGGAGGAGGAACAACCATTATGGCCTATGCAGGAATCACTGCCAATAATGTTCAGATGAACAGTGATGCCTATTTCCACTATTCATCCATTAATCAAATCCTTAACAACCTTGAAGGTAAAGTTGAGTGCGGCGTAGCTGAAAACATTGCCAATAATGCACCAGCTATTACCCCGCTGATTTCCTATACTATTCCCAAAGGTACAGCCTATTACCTGGATGCCAATGCAGTAGATGCCAACGGGGATCAGTTTACCTATAACTGGGAACAGTATGACAGCGTAGGCTCTACAAGCTCAATCTCAGGAGACAGCGGCTGGGGATTCAATCCTGAAGGTTCACTTACCCGTTCTTTTCCTGCAGTGGCTTCGGGAAGAAGATATTTCCCTAGCCTGCCTGTTGTAATGAGTGGTAAACTGACGAATAAAGACACATGGGAAACAGTTTCATACATTCCCAGAGTATTACATTACGCGGTAACAGTACGTGATAATAACCCGAACAGACCTTTAACGATTTCTGTAGAAAATACAGTAACCGTTGGAAATGACGGACCTTTCAAATTCAAAGGATTAACTCCTTCTACTACGCTGTATAATAATGCTTCCAATACCATTTCCTGGGATGTTGCCAATACCAACCTTGCTCCATACAACACAGCCAATGTAAAGATTGAATATACAACCGATCTGGTTAACGGATCAGCATGGACAGAACTGGTAGCTTCAACGCCTAATGACGGAAGTTTTGAAATACAGATGCCTGCTGCGCTTCAAGGAAATATTAAACTGCGAATTTCAGCAGTAGGAAATATATTTTATGCCGTTTCTCCTACACTGACCGTAGGAAATGCTCCTGCTTCTTTAAATAATCCTCCATCGGGACTCGCTGCATTCGATAATGATATATTAAAAACTTCAGCAACTGTTTCATGGAATCATGTACCGGGAGCAACCTATTCCGTGAATTACAGGAAAGCGGGAACAGCAAACTGGTCCAATGCTGCCAGCCCGGTTAGTTCTGTGCTATTAAATAATCTTGAAGATGAAACCTCTTATGAAGTTCGTGTAGCCGCTGTGATTAATAATGTTCCCGGAGCATTTTCTCCTGTGTATAATTTTAAAACAAAAGGATTGCGCACCGGATATGATTACTGCCTGATGACTACAGGAGGAAACACTACAATCAGTCGTATTTCAGTGGAATATTAAGAGTGACTTTAGCCAATGTGGATTTAGCTGGAAATGGGACAACCGTTCAGCACGCTTATAAAGATTATTCGGAAGACCCTGCCAAACTGATTCAGCTTACTCAGGGCGCGCAATACAATATGAACTATATTGTGTATGCTAACCGTGCTGGAGGAAACTATCAGGATTGGGTACAGGCATGGATTGATTACAACAGAAACGGAGTATTTGAAGCTTCAGAAAGAATTGGGATTAACGGTGCAGCTCCTGATGCCAATAAAAGACATCAGGGAAGTTTTGCATTTGCAGTTCCGGCCAATGCTTACAATGGTGACAAAACATTAAGAATGAGAGTAGCCAGCGGATTTTTCAATGCTTCAGCTGATGCATGTGCAAGTCCTTTCGTAGATGCCAATGGTAATCTTTTCTCCCGTGGTTCGGTATGGGATTTTTCTGTAAAGATCAATGCAGCACTAGGAGTTAAGGAGTCCGTTCAGTCATCTTCTGATCTTGAAATCTACCCTAATCCTGCGGATACATTTGTAGAGGTAAAAAATCTGAAAGGTAAAGCTGATTACAAAATTTACAGTGCAGACGGAAGACTCGTTCAGGAAGGAAAACCGGACGGAAAAAGAATCAGTGTTGCCTCATTGATCAAAGGAGTGTATGTGATCACGATAAAAGATGATAAGGCGACATATCATACAAAACTAATCAAGAAATAGTTGTAATAATTAGTGTACCGTGTACCTGTAGGTTATACGTGATGCCTGCAGGTACTTTTCTAAGTCAATTAAAAAAAATAAACCCAGTCATTAACTCATAGTAAATCAAAATCTCTAACAAAGTAAATAAACTAACATTTTCATTTTAAACACCTTTTAATGCAGTACCTGCAGTATAGATTAGGTTTTCTGCAGGTACTTTTAAAAGGTTTAATAATTAAAAAACGGATAAAGAAAAGTATATATCTATATTGATAAAAAAACATTTTTAATCATCGTTTGTGTTGCGATGAAGTTCTGTTTATAGGAAACAGCGTCACCTATTTTAATGACACGCCTGAAATTTTTAAAAATATAGCGGCTTCAAAAGGGAAAAATCTATCTGTAACAACACATACTCCCGGAGGAACCGGATTTGTGAATCATGTAGATGATGCTTCATTGTATCAAAAGATAAGATCTAAAAACTATAAATACGTGATCATGCAGCCCGGAACTGCGGAATCTGCAGGTCATTCTTACCCTGTTTCTGTTACCGCTGAACGCGGCCGTAAAATCAGGGATTCTATCCGCAAATACAGTCCTTGCTCTAAGATATTTCTGTATGAAATTCCCTATGGAGTACCCTCTGCGAACGAATACAATACCTATTTCGCTTTTCAGCAGAAAATTAAGGATTCCATTACGAAGATGTCTAACCTGATGCAGGTGGAAATGGTTCCTGCCGGAGAATCTGCAAGGCATTACTACAATTCTTCCCAGGATCTGGCTCTTCACGGATCTTATAACGATATTCATCCTGGGCCTAAAGGAAGTTATCTTGTGGCAGCTTCTATGTATTCTGCAATTTTTCAGGATCATGTTTTTCCATCCTCTTTTTATAACGGACTGCCTCAAAACACGGCTAAAATTTTCAGAATATTGCAGATCTTGTTTTTTTTAATAATCCGCCACAATGGAACAGTAACGCGTTTCATCTTCATTCGGATTTTATAGCAGGAATTAATGGAACAACTGTAAATTTCACCAATCATTCCGCCAATTACACATCTGTATTATGGAACTTTGGTGATGGCATCACTGATTCATCATTGAACCCTGTGCATCAATATACTGCACCGGGAAGTTATACAATCTCGCTTACGGTCATGAAAAATTCATGTGCAGAAACTTTCAGTAAAACAATTACTATTGGTTCTCTGGGGACTGCGGATATGAAGGTACAGCCTGAGCTTACATTTTACCCTAATCCTGTGAAAGATTTCTGTCATATCAAAAGTAAAGAGAAAATAAAGGACATTATGGTTTATGATATGGCTCAACGGAAGCTTTCTGACTGGAAAAGCCTTCATACTTATGATATACAATTAGATTTTTCAACTTATAGTAAAGGCGTTTACATGATCAGTATTCTTTATGAAAACGATCGTAGGGAAAGCATTAAAATCATGGTCAAATAAATGCAAAAGAGAACTCGTCTGAGTTCTCTTTTTTGTTGTTTATGAGGTAATCCATTTACAAAAGACTATCCTGCAACCACTTTTTCTGCATATACCACTCCTTCATAGCAGGCATTATAAATCGCCTTCAATTCTTCTAAAACAGGAACTCTCGGGTTGAATCCTGTACAAAGATCTGCCAGAGCGTTGGCTGCAATATAATCCAGGTTTTTATCCAATGTATTTTATCATCAATACAGACCTGAAGCTTTCCCTGTTCTACAATAAAAATACAAAAATGATCTTTTTTATGGGGATTTCCATAGGATGACAGATGTTCTTTATTCAAATCAAAAACCTGGAATGACAGCTTTTTATCTTCCTACTTCTGAATATTTTTTTTAATTTCCAGTTTCTTCATATTTCCTTTTACCACAGCAAATGTACCATTAAAATAGAGTTATAAAACGATGGTCTGCAAGGATATCTTTCTCCATAAATTGGTTTTTCACTTTTGAAACACACAAGATATTACAGGAGAAACAGTTTTTTCCACTTGGCAATGGTATTCCTGCTCAATTTAAAATATCTTGCTAATTCAGCATTATTCAGTTTATTATTTTTCTGATAGCTTAGAATTTCCAGAATTGCAGTTTTATCATAGGAACGATGTCTTTGATTGGCAAATTCGGTTTGTTTATTGGCTTTAGGAAAAAGAATATTGTTAATGGTAATTACATCTTTTACTGAAAATATGGGTTTTGACAATATAGATTCACATTCTTGTTTTTTTGCAGGGTATTTCAGACGTACAAGGTCTTCATATATCCTTTTATAGCCGGGAGATTCGGGTTTGTGCATAGATTCTTTATTCTTAATCAAAAATCCCCGGAAAGGGGCCGAAGTGTGGCTGGTCTCCGGCCAATAATAACTAAACATACTTCGCCACAAAAACTATATTTTAATAAAAAATTCCGAACAGATCGATTTTCTTTATTGTTATAATTCTCTTACAGCACAAATTTGCTTTATTCTCCTTTCGTCTCGAAAAAAACAGGTATGACACAGGTATTACAGTGAGTTAATCCCGGTAAAAATCCACTAAAATTATCTCAAATTAAGCATCCAGAGATAAATATCCTCATCTGACGAGATTCCCAATCTTTTGCGTAAACGGTTCTTTCTTGTCTGTACAGACTGAGGCTGAACAAAAGTATATGCAGCAATATCTTTGGTGGAAAAATTAAGAAACAACATGGCACAAAACTTGAGCTCAGTACTTTGCAGCTGAGGTTCAAGTTTCATCAGTTTGGGTACAAATTCAGGATAAACCTCCTGAAAACGGGTAAGGAATTCCGGATCATTATTTTTTGCCAGTTGTATCACCTCTTCAAAAGCTACATTCAATTTTTGATTAAGCTCCTTCGTTTCTATTTCCCTGACATTTAACATCTTATTCTTCTTTTTTATTCTTTTATTAATCATAAAGAAAATAACTGCCAAAATTCCAATTCCCCCAATAATAATATAGAGCAAAAGATGATTTTCATTTTTCAATTTTTTTTGTTTTTCTTCCACAAGAAGATCTACTGTATCCTTCAGATTATTATCGTCTATCTTTTTTAAACTGTCATTGAGTCTGCTGTATTTAAGCTCATATTTATTTTCATTATCAATCTGCCCGGTTTTTTCGTATGATCTGGATATTAAGCCGTACAACTCTGATAATTTTCTGAAGTTTTTTGCTTTTGCAGCAAGCACTATGGCCTTTTCATAATTGACAATAGCTGCATCATATTGCTTTCTCGCATCACAAATTTGCCCTAAAAGCTTATATGTTGCAAAATCATTATTCCCCCAGTCAACAGCTATAAACTGGGCAGATTTTATATAATACTCCGCAGAATCAATTTTATTTTCATTAAGTTTTGCTTCGGATAAAAGGAGCATGGCTGCTTTCAGACTGGTATTCATCCCCGTATCCATTTTTTTTGATTTTTTCAATTCATCAACAATTTTCTTTCCATAGTAGGTAACAGAGTCGTACATTTTTTTCTCAAGATAATTTCTCCCTACCTGAACCAGAATCATTCCCTTAATAGCATGCCTGGTAGAATCATTTTTTAAATCATCCGCCATTGTCAGATTCTTTTTCAACTTTTTTAACGATTCATCATACATTTTAATTCCTCTGTAATTGATGCTGTATAATATATTCATGGAAATTTCCTGATCTTCAGCATTCGAGTTTTTGAACTCAGGTTCCATCATTTTTAAATAATAATTGCTTTTATTATACCTGTATTGCATGGAAAAAGCCAGTGCCAGATTATAATATGCAGATAATTTTCCTTCCGCATAATTAATATGTTTAGCATCATCCAGTATTGAAAGATTCAATGTAATCATATCATCTGTCTGGCCATCAATAAGAAGAGCATTAGACTCCTCCAGCCTTTTATCAATAGTTGCTGTGGTAATTTTAGGTTGTGCAAACAGCAGTAACGGGAAAAACAAAATAATAAATTTCATAGTGTATCAAATATGTCTAATATATATATGTATATAACATGTATAAAAGTAAAAATTTATTAATTTAATTTCAAAACAAGAATTTTAACCTTATAAAAATCAATAACAATAAAACTTAATATAGATCTTTCACATGCATCTTTACTTCTTTTCAGGGGCAATGATAAAATATTTACATAAAAAAATGCCCTATAGAGCCATTACATACATATGACATACCTATGACATTCAATAGTATTGATGCTTTAGCTTATTTTTCAAAGTTGTAATCTGATTCTTATTTGGGTCTCAAAATATTCATCCTTATTCCCTGATCAAATGAAAGACTCACTAATTCCTATTAAAAGTGTAATACAGTGAACAATTTTAAGACATCTATACTTTTTCATTAAAAAAATAAAATACTCATTACCAATAAATTACTACAATGTCATAGCTATGTCATAGGTGAAATTTTGTACAACATAAAGCCTGGAATGTAATATTGCATCAACAAACTTATCCATCTGATTTCCAACAAATACCGGTTACGATCAATGGATCATGAGCTCAAAACAAATAAAAAATATATACATCTATGAAAAAATTTTTATTACCCACTGCTTTACTAGCTTTTTTGAATGTGTATTCACAGGTTGGTATGAATACTACAACCCCCAGTGCTACAGTTGATGTAGTGAGTAAAGGAAACACCAATGCAACAAAAGCTTTAGAAATTAATGACAGTACCAATAAGGAACTTCTTAGTGTATCTGATGATGGATCAGTGCGCCTGGAAAATTATAAAAACTTCAGTTTATTAGGCACTGATGTTAATGGTAACCTGGTGAATGGGACAACAGCAAGTATTCCTTCTATTGTAGGAATTGCCACAGGGATTGCGTCAACCAGTGACCTTTCCGCCAATACGGAAGCTAAATATAATTTTACTGTGAACAAAATTAATTCTGCAAATCTATCATATAGCTCAGGTAACTTTACCGTATTGAAAGCAGGATATTATGGTATTTCGCTTTATACAAAAAAAGATGTCAGTATGAACTCTCCTACAACCGGAGGAACAGTACAAACCTTTATAAAGAAAACTGTTGGAGCTGCTACAACTGAACTCTCAGTAAATCAAAATGGCTTAACGGATAATGTTTCTTTTGAAGCCAATACTATAGGAGTAACAGCATATTTTAATGTTGGTGACATAATAAGCTGCAGAGGTAATTACACAAGACCTCACAGATTAACTACAGCTTCATTGAGCATTGTATATTATGGTACCTAATCAATTTCCTTTATAGAATACTTTATTTTTAAACTATAAAAGCCACTTTTAAACCATCACAAAAGTGGTTTTTATCCTAATCCGTTGATTATGCTTTTTAAAGACATTCACATTGGTGCGCTAATACAAAAACGGGTACAGGAAATCGGATTCTCGTCAGACAGGCTCATGAAATTCATGCAATGCAGCTGTGAAGAACTGTCTCAGATGTACAAAAGCAAGTCATTGGATGCAGAGGTACTCCTTAAATGGAGCAAGCTACTGACTTATGATTTCTTTAGAATTTATTCCCAACATCTGCTGCTGTATTCACCTCCCCTATCTTCAGATTATTATCAAAAATCAAGACAGGAAAAAACGCAGCTTCCGGAGTTCAGAAAAAATATCTATACTATAGAGATGATTGATTTTATTCTTGAGCTTTTAAAAACAAATGAAAAAACAAAACAGCAAATTATAGAGGAATACAGAATTCCCAAAACTACTTTATACAAATGGATCAAAAAATACTAACCTTATTTATCCATGATCATTAATGAAAAATTTTACTTTGATGCCTGCATCTGATCTCCCTCTGGAAAGTGTATGTTCATCCTTTATTTTTCACAAATTTCCGATTCTATTAACACAGATAAAAAATATAAGATTTATTAAAAACTTCAGCATTACATGTACTTCAGAAATATAATCAGGACCATCAAAAGCAGCAGAAACTCTCAATGATTGAGAGTTTCTTTCTGCAGTTCAATTTTTAATAATCTGCCTTTACTATTTCAAGCTTGTTGATTTTCGCTTGTTTGCTATATAGTGAAGTTTGAAGGAAGTCCTAGTTGCTGATAAAGTTCGCGCAAAGTACGTACATTCAGGTTACCGTTTATCTTTGCATTCAATTTCGGATAAATTTAGAAATTTGATTAAGTATCGCCACTGTAAAGATGAAATTATTTTCCAGTAATTTCTTTTCTATCAGTAAATTGAAACAGATATTCAATAATTTTTCATAAAATAATTAAATAAAATTTGTTTTTATGACCAATCGGTCATATATTTGCTTTATTATTCAGTATGATCATGGCAAAAGGGGAAGAAACCAGACAGTTCATTATAGAAAAAGCAGCACCTATTTTTAATACAAAAGGGATTGCAGCTACTTCTATGAGCGATATTATGGAGGCCACCAAGTTGTCTAAAGGCAGTATGTACGTTCATTTTGAAAATAAAGAAGTACTTGCCTGTGCCGCTGTTGAGCACAACATGCAAATACTGACGGAAAGACTTCAAAGAAACTTAAGCCAATACAAAACTTCCAAAGAGCAGTTATTTGCTTATATTGATTTTTTCAGTGATCCCAATCACCCCCCGGTAGTTGGCGGATGTCCCCTATTAAACTTTGGAACAGAAGCTGACGATACCAATCCGGTGGTTAAAGGAAAGGTAAACAATGGAATAAAACAGGGAGAAAAATTAATTTCCGGTATTATAGAAAAAGGAATTGCCAATAAAGAGTTCAGAGCAGAATGGAATGCGGAAGATTTTGCAACAGTTTTGTTTGCAATGCTTGAGGGTGGACACTTAATGTCAAGAATGGCTGGTAATAACGATAAAATGATAACTATCGTCAAAAATCTTAAAAAAATGATTGAAGAAAATACAGTGTAATTTTTTTTATCCAAAATATGACCGACCGGTCATTTACATATGAAATAATTCTTTTAAAAAATATAATCATAACAATTTAAAAAACAGAACAATGTCAAAAACAGTTTTAATTACAGGTGCATCAAAAGGTTTCGGAAAAGCATGGGCAGAAGCCTTTTTAGCCAAAGGATACAAAGTGGCTGCAACAGCCAGAAATGTAGAAACGCTTGATGATTTAAAAGAAAAATATGGAGATTCCGTATTGCCTTTACCCTTAGATGTAGATAAAAGAGAGGAATCATTATCAGTAGTTCAGAAAGTACACCAACACTTCGGCAGCATTGATATTCTGATTAATAATGCAGGATATGCACTAACAGGTGCGGTGGAAGAAACCAACGAACAGGAAGCAAGAGCACAGTTTGAAACGAATTTCTTTGGAACTTTATGGCTTACACAGGCGGTGCTTCCCATTATGAGAGATCAGAAAAGTGGTCATATCATTCAGGTTTCTTCTATTTTAGGATTGGCTACTTTACCAACCATGGGACTTTATAATGCATCTAAGTTTGCACTGGAAGGATTAAGCGAAACTTTAGCAACAGAAGTAAAAGGCTTTGGAATTAATGTAACTTTGGTAGAACCTAATGGCTACGCTTCCAATATCTGGCATACAGGAATTAATACGCAAAGTAATCCGGTTTATGACAACGTTAAAAAAGCGTTCTCGGAATCCGAAACATCTTTCGGAAGCGTTGAAGCGACAGCACCGGCATTGATAAAGTTAGCAGAAACTGAAAATCCTCCATTGCGTTTATTGCTTGGAAAAGTAGCACTTCCTTTCGTAAAACAAAATTACGAACAGCGCTTAAAAGTTTGGGAAGAATGGAATGATATATCTGTAGAAGCTCACGGATAATTTCCAAAATGCATTAACAAAATAAGCTCCGTTATAGTAAAACGGAGCTTATTTTTTATTTTTTTTTAGCCCGGCAACGCTCTCTTTTTCCGTAGCACTACTTCTCATCAGTCTCCTATTCTACCATCTTACTGTTCACCATCTGAAATGTCTGTTTCGCTGTGAAATATGGCTATTTGAACACATTACCAGTTTCCCAGGCATATCTTAGGGTATAATTTTGTCTCATCAAAAAAGAAAAAACAGATTTAAATCTAATACAGCAAAACAATGAAAACAACAATTTCAACAATTCTTTTAGCAGCAACTTTTATCTTAGGTACACCTGCTATTTCTAAGGCGCAAAAAAATGATACTGCTACTCTATTATCAAAAAATGATACCAGTATCCGTCCTTTTCACATCAATATTCCACAATCTCAGCTGGATGATCTTAAAAAACGTATTTCCGAAACCCGCTTCCCGGATAAAGAGACTGTGAAAGATGCTTCCCAGGGAATCCAGCTTGAGCAGTTAAAAGAACTTATCACCTATTGGGGCAACGGATACGACTGGAGAAAAGTGGAAAATAAACTGAATGCGCTTCCCCAATTTGTAACAAAAATTGACGGACTTGATATCCAGTTTATCCATGTACGTTCAAAGGAGTCTAATGCAATGCCTGTGATTCTTACCCATGGCTGGCCTGGTTCTCCGCTGGAGTTTATCAATGCAATAGATCCTTTGACTGATCCTGTAAAATACGGAGGAAAAGCAAGTGATGCTTTTGATGTAATTATACCTGCCATTCCGGGATATGGTTTTTCAGAGATTCCTGCTGAGCTTGGCTGGAACCCTGACCGCGTTGCCCGTGCATGGGATGTACTGATGAAAAGACTCGGTTACAAAAAATATGTTTCTGAAGGTGGTGACCATGGTTCCGTTATTTCTGATGCATTAGCAAAACAGGCTCATTCAGGTCTTTTAGGAATTCATCTCACGATGCCGGCTACTATTCCTGCTGAACTTGTAAAACCAATCAATGCCGGTGATCCCGCCCCGTCAGGACTTTCTGCCTCAGAAGCAAAAGCATACAATGCAATGAGTACATTCTTTGGAAGAAATGCAGCTTACGGGGGAATGATGGTAACACGTCCACAGACAACAGGATATCTGCTTTCTGATTCTCCAACAGCCTTAGCAGCATTCCTTTACGAAAAAATTGCAGAATGGAGTGAAAGTGATCTTCATCCCGAGAATGTCATTGGCCGTGATGCTATCCTCGATGATATTACCCTTTACTGGCTTACCAATACCGGAGCGTCTTCCTCACGTTTCTATTGGGAAAATAACAAGAATAATTTCAGTGCTGAGGCGCAGAAGACCAAAGACATTAAAGTTCCTGTAGCTATTTCGGTATTTCCTCACGAAATTTATCAGGCTCCGGAAAGCTGGTCGAAGCAGGCATATCCTACTTTATATTATTATCATAAAGCTTCAAAAGGCGGCCATTTTGCAGCCTGGGAACAGCCGCAGGTCTTTACGGAAGAGCTTAGAGCCGCTTTCAAAGAGTTAAGGAAAAAACTTTAACAATATCAATCAACAATATCGTTTAATCTAAATAATAAAAATATGGAATTAAATACCATTCAGGAAGTAGAAAATACAACAGTAATCAATATCAATAAAGTGTTGTATTCCGGTAATGTCATCGTAACCGGAGGTCGCAACGGAGAAGCAAAAAGCAGCGACGGAAAGTTAGATATCGAATTAACCTCTCCCGGTTCAAAAGGAAACGGAACCAATCCGGAACAGCTATTGGCAGCAGGATGGTCGGCATGTTTTATCGGAGCTATGCATTTGGGTGCTTCAAAGGCTGGAATTACTCTTCCTCAGGACTTATCTGTCAATACCTCTGTAGACCTTGCCACCAATGATGATGGATTTTTCCTGCAGGCTCACCTACAAATCCTTCTGCCAGGCCTTGCAATAGATGAAGCCAGAAAAGTTGTGGAGACTGCTCATGCAACATGTCCTTATTCAAAAGCAACCCGCGGAAATATTAATGTAAAGATCGATGTAGTGGTGTAGTTTTCAGAATGTTTATTTCATTTTGACTAGAACCTTCCCTGCCCAAAGCAAGGAAGGTTTCTTTTGCTGAGATCGGTTTGAAAAAGATAATCCGGATGTAAAAGACTGTCTATTTGGCTGCCGTAGTGATTTTATTGAATGCATAAGGCACTACTCCAATTCCCAGTGTAAGTAAAACACCGACAAGATCATTCAGATTTGGAAAACTATTGACATCAAAGTAGTTCCAGATGGCAAAAGTGGTAAGGACGCAAGCCAGCCCTACAGAAACAAGCCCGCTTATAAATGCAAGAAAACGGCTTACACTCGTATTAGGTTTTGAGGCATTGGGATCTTCACCATTGTCAGCTGTTGCGTCAGCGGCCTTCATTGCCTGCTGACTTTCAGTAGAAGCAGATAAAAA
Organism: Chryseobacterium sp. AG844; assembly: GCF_003182335.1. Taxonomy (NCBI): domain Bacteria; kingdom Pseudomonadati; phylum Bacteroidota; class Flavobacteriia; order Flavobacteriales; family Weeksellaceae; genus Chryseobacterium; species Chryseobacterium sp. AG844. Next base: position 45,435 of record NZ_QGTV01000022.1, read on the forward strand.
AGCCACTCTTTGTTTTGTTTTTTCTACCTCTATCTGAACATTCGCATCCTTATCCAAAAGGAGATCTTTTAAAGAGACTTTATCTTTTTTAAGTTTAAAAAAAACAAGACCGGTAATTAAAAGGAAGAGAAGAATAGGAGAAAATGCAATCCACTTTTCAGCATCGGTTATAGGAATTGGCTTTGGTATAGTCGGTATCGTGTTATTCTGCTGTCCATACATCACAACAGATGTAAAGAGTGCGGTCAATAATAAAAGAAAATTCAAAGGTCTCATAGGGGTTAGTTTTGAAGTTGTTATGATTTTTTTAAACCGCATCTGAATATACTTTACAGCATACAGTCTATTTTATCACAAATTTTGTGATTATATAACAACCTGTCAATTACCCAAATGGGTAATATTATATCAAAAAGAATCACCGTATATAATATCTGAAACGATTTATTTTCAAGATATTAAGTACCACTTGATCTTCTATTATTAATTTCCAAAATTGACAAAATGAGGAACATCCGTGGCAAAGCTGTTCAATGGTAAAAGATTATTCCTGTTACTGTTAAAATCAAAAACAGAATTATTATCAAAAGGAACACGCGGATAATACATGAAAGAAATCTGAATCCTGTTGAAAACCAGATAGGGATTATTAATTAAAACACCGATCCCGATTTTTGTGTTGGCCTTAGTTTTAAACAGCTTATCATCAGGCATTCCGAGCCAGCCCACTGCAGTTGTTAAATAAGGACTGAAGTGAAAATTCTTCCAGGTTTTATTAATAAACAATTGAAGCTGATACCTCAGCACTATTTTTTTTGTCCCGATATAATCAGAATTATAAACGGGGAACTCGTCTGTAGAAGAAAGGTTTATCCTATCCTTATACGAATAATTATGCTGTGGATTTCCCAATGCCAGTGTTGGAGAGAAGAAATGTCTTGCTTTGGCAAATTTCCAGTCCATAAGGTTGGTGAAATAAGTTCCGTCAAAGCGGAAAGATTCCCTGTTCTGGCTGTCTTCATTAAAAAACCTTCCAAACTGTGCTTTCACTGTGAAATATCCCAATTTTGTAAAACGTCCGTAAGATGCTGAAATTCCAACATACGGATTCACTTCTTTATTTCTTGATAATCCTCCGGCAATGACGTTTACAGAATTACCATAAGCAATATCCTCCGGCAAATCATACTGGAAAATATTTTTCTGAACCGAAAAGTTTCTCTGAATAAACCCAACAGACATCAGAAAACTGTTGTAAGAACTGAAATATTGATACTGATCAATTCCCGGACTGTCTTTGTACTTATAGTTCTGGAATCTTCCTATGATGGCAATATTGCTGGATACCTTCTCACGGGGATCAGATGAAACCGGAATCTGATAACCTCCCCATAAATCCTGACTGTACACTTTGATCTGAACTTCCGGAAAAGTGGTATCCGTATTTATCGGAAGTAAAACTTTCCGCATAAAATATTCAAATGTAAAACCTCCCGCCCATTTCGTCAAAGGGGAGAAAAAATCTCTTCTGAGGCTGAAATTAATTCTTTCATTTTTCGAAAAGTCCCGTTCTCCAAGAATCTGGGCATTGATATAGGTACCAAAAAGATTATGGGTAGTATAGCTGCCTAAAAGATAATCCTGCTTTTCTTTGGAATCATTTCTGTAAAGAAAGTCCAGTGTATGTCCCAGTCCCAATACATTTTCTTCCGTAACCCCCAAACCGATTTTGCTTCCGGAATAACTGATTCTCGGCTTCAGACTCCAGGAATCCAATACCTTTACGACAACATCTATAGAATCTTTACTCGAAGTGCTGTCGGAAACACTGATATTAACTCTGTTGATAAAAGGCATTGTTCTAAGCAAACGCTCTGATTCATAGAGCTTTTGGGCGTTATATTCTTCTCCTTCTTCAAAAAGCAAAAAATTATTGATTGTTGATCTTCTGGTACTGGAATGAAGGTGATCCTTTATCCAATCATACCATTTACCTATTTCCTTACTGTCATTAGAGCCATATCCAAAAGGGTCAATGGTTTCTATCCTGACATTTCTGATAATTTTTTTGTTATAAGTATTTTGTAAAAGCTTTTCAGTATTGGACTTCACGGAAGTGGAATCCGGCTCTCTACGAAATATAAAACGGTGAATGAATTTGGTAACTTTTCTCTTATCTGAAAATTCTTCTATTTTGTAATACAGCGAATCTTTCTTTTCCTGTGCATTTAAAAAGAAAAAACCACTTAAAAGGAAAATCAGAGTTACAGTCGTTCTAGCCATTAGTCATCAAAAATTCAATAAAGTTTGTTGTATCAATTTGCAAGCCAATAAGGCCTGATAAATAGATAAAGAAACAATTTTTATGATAAAATAGTGAAAGCAGGCCCTAACCATAAGTTTTTTCTACAGTTTAAAAAAGAAATAAACCACGGCAACCCATTCTTTTTTTATACCATGAGCGTAGCCTATTGTACTGCGGCTGAAATTTTCAACGGTTCCGTCCTCTTTAATATACCCCAAAGTAGAGCGGTTGCTATTTTCTACTGTTCCGTCTTCCTTTACATAACCTACTGTGGAACGGTTTTTATTTTCAATGGTTCCGTCGTTTCTGATATAGCCAATTGTAGAACGGCTTCGGTCTTCAATAGTACCGTCACTCCTGATATAACCTACGGTGGAATGACTGCTGTTCTCAATCGTTCCATCACTTTTAATATATCCTAAGGTGCTTCGGCTGCCGGATTCGATGGTTTGTGCTTTTGTCAGTATCATGCCTGTTACTGAGACCATTAAAAATAGTATTTTTTTCATTTCTTTTTAATGTTTTATCTCAGTCTAAGTTAAGATTCTCTTTTTAATTTTCTAAATAATCTTAAAACTAATTTAAATCATAAAACAAAAGCATCCGGTAAACACCTTTTTTGTTATTTTTACTCATTATAAATAAAAATAATACATGAAAAAATTCGTACTTACGGGAATAGTTATGACAGGAGGCTTTCTAACAGCTAAAGCACAGTGTAAGCCGGTGGCCTCTCTTGCAGAAAGTTTTGATACCTGGAAAGATATTCATAAATGCTGGACTGCTCAATCCGGGAAAGCGATGCTTTATGCAAGTGACAAAAGAATTATATTCTACTCCATGAGCAATCCGGGAGAAAATATGTATCTGGTAACTCCCGAAATTAAAGCCGGAACCTATATGCTGTCTCTTGACCTTTCTGATAACGGAGGAGAAACAACATTAGAACTTTTTTCAGTAGATAATCCTTCTGATGTAAAAACCTATACGGCAATTACCAAACCTTCCAAAATAACAGGAGAGAAAAAAACATTTACGGTTTCTTTGAAGAAAGATTCACATTTAGGATTGAAAGTTCTGCTGAATGGAGTGCATCAGGCTGTTTATCTGGATAACCTGTCCCTGCAGGCGAAGAAATAAACTGGCGAAAGCCTACACATTAATAGAAAGTTATTCCTTCTGTTTTAAGAAAACTAAAACAGTTTTTTAAGTTTATATTCAAATGCAAAAACTTAGAGTGAAAATTTCACTCTAAGTTTTTCTGTTTCCGGTTTTTAAGAACGCAGTAATTACCATACAAAATTCTATCATTAATCTCAATAAGTTATTAACTTTTTCATGCTGTGGAAAATTAATAAAAAAGAGTATCACCGCAGATATACTCTTAAAAAAACTCAGAAAAAAACGAAGCTATATGCTCTAATTACTTTAGGTGATCAATCTGGCAGATTACTATGAAGATACGTTTCCATCTTGTGACAGTATTTCGGCTTAATCTAAAATGCCGGGCTAGCTGACTATTATTTAGTTTATGTTTTTTTTGATAAGTAAGCATTTCAAAAATAGCCTCTTTATCATAGGATTTGAATTTTTGGTTTTCGGATATCCTGTCAACAAAAATAATGTTATTAACTTTCAAAACATCTGATAAAGACATGGATTCTTTTGACAGATATCGCTTTACATTTTCCCATTTATCAGGGCATTTGGACTTTATGAAATCATGGTAAATCTTTTTATAATCAGGGCCTGTATTTATTGTCTGTATTTGCTTATCCATTTATTCAATGTTGACTTCGGAATTCCGTAGTGATTCGTGATTTCTACGAAGTTTTCTGTTTATCTTCTAAAAGTTCCAGTATATAGTCTATGGTTTCTTTGGTATATAAACTTTCCTGAACTGGGTCAGTTTAAATTGTACTCCATTTTTATTTTAACTGGTAATGCGGAGCATATCATATTAAATGATAGGAATAGAAACGAAAAAATCATATTTCAATCATTTTGAACATTCTAGGAGCAAATTCACATCTAATGATTTCTCAGAATACATTTCCGTAATCTCATTTTCTGCTGAATCTGTACTCAAAAACCAACATTTTACAAAAAGTAAGTTCCTGATCTATTCTTCATTAAATTGTTGGATATATCTTTTAAAAGCTGATTGATTTCATTCTCACTACAAAACGTAATATCAATATTTTTTCTTAATATTCTTCCTGAAGAATTCAAAAAAAGAAGGATTAAATATTTTCTAAAAGTCTGTTCCTTTATTTCTATTCTTACAATTTTCTTTTGCGCCGTTTCTAAAACCAAACTTTTTCCTCTGTTTGAAGGCCATTGATAGCTTTTGATGGAAATTATCTTTCCGGAATGCTCATATTCGAATATAAACCGGTTTTTTAACAGTCCATATACAAGCACCAATAAAGCTGTTAAGGAAAAAAATTCTATAGCAAAAATGTATTTCAAATACATGAGAATACCAATGTTCAAAAAAAGCAGCGACAATATAATTAACTGAACAAGCATATAACGGTCTACTCTTTTCTTATTATCTATTTTCATTACCCTTCAATGATTAAAATTGTCTATTCTTATTTATTTTCTCTGTATATATTTCTGATTTCAGATGCAGAATATTGTTATTCCATTCATTCTGCCAGCTTGTAAAAAAGTACCGGTTGAACTCCCAAAAAAGCATTGCTATCAAAAATGTAATTTTTATAATTTTAATCAGACTTAACTTTCTATTTACATTCATTCACTTATTGCCTATTTTTATTCTTTAAGGTAAAGCGACATCATTCATAATTTAATCAAGTAAAACATGCTATTTATTTAAAAATAAGCGTTAAAATATCTCATAAATGTGAAATATTAATAGAAATTTCATTTAAAAAATTTGAGAATTGATTTAACTTTTAATTATTAGTAAGCATTAAAATTATTGACACAAATGTCTGATAATCTATACAAAGCATAAAATAATTACTGTAAAAATAGATTACTAATATTGTAATTTTTAATCTTATCTTATGTAGTTTATAAACGACATTTAATTCTTTTAACAATGATTTATTTTCACTACATTTATAATAACTGAATCGAATAAACACAAATGTATCAACTATCCTTAATATATCATAAAGCAGTTATATTGCTGCTATTATTCTGGATACTGCTTTGCTATAGCCAGCAAACAGTTTCTGTATGGTATGACACAGATAATGGCCTTCCACAGAATAAGGTAAAAGATATTATTAAAGGTAAATATGGATTTATATGGCTGAGTACAGAAAACGGTCTAGTACGCTGTAACGGATACAATTCTATAACGTATAATTATCTTAATCTTAAAGACTTCTGTATTTTTTGGAAATATTGAAAAAGATTCCATTTATAATTTTATTGCTTATACTGAAAATATAGTATCCATTACAGCTCAAAACCTTCACGAGGCTGATGAATATGATCGTTATATATAAACGACAATATCAATTAAAATATAAAAACAAAAAGATGAATAGAAAAATTATTATTGCAGATGATCACTTAGTAGTAAGATTAGGTACTACCCTGATTTTGGAATCCCACTACAAAGATGTAAAAATTTCCTGTGCAAAATCCTATATCGAGCTCACAGAAAAATTATATGCTGAGTCTTTTGACCTGCTGATTTTAGATATCAATATGCCGGAAAGCAAATATTTGAGTATGATTGGTGAAATAAAAACAATACAGCCCAATCTTAAAATCCTTGTTTTTTCGGTGTATGACAATGATGTTGCCGTACGATACATCATTGAAGGAGCTGATGGATACATTAATAAATTATCAGATGAAAATAACATCCTGGAAGCAGTTCACCAAATCTTTGAAACCGGAACTTATTACTCACCGGATATTGTAAAAAAGCTTGTTTCATCTGCTAAAAAAGATACTCCCATCAATCCACTTGAAACATTATCTGAAAGAGAAAAGGAAATATTTGATCTCCTGGTGAAAGGTTATGGGAATATTGAAATATCTAATGAACTCAACCTTCACCTTTCCACTGTGAGTACTTATAAAGCAAGAATTTATAAAAAACTCAATATTAAAAATGCTGTGGATCTTGTAAGGCTGGGCGATAGAAACCACATCCACAAACATAAATAAACGTCCCTATTATCAAAAAGATGGGCTTAAGTACATATTGAGTGTATAAAAAAACGGAATAAATATTCCGCTTTTTTATACTCTATAATCTATCAGAATCGTAAAATTATTATAATTTTAGTAATGCTTTTTTGATTTAATTTTCTTCTGTAATTTTAGAGTCAAGGTAAGTAGCTCATTAATTTGTTCTCTTTGAGAGTCAATTTGTTTTTGCTGTTCTATGACATGTAAATACAGTTCTTCTACTTTTTCCAGAGTTTGGGTTGATAATCGGGTAATATCAAAAGAATATCCATCTTTCGTTTTCTCTAACTCTTTAATAGAAGTTACCCCGGGCAAATGCTTATTATCCTGAATAAACTTTTCTGTATCATAAATAGTTGAAAATTTATAATTTGAATTCATATTTGAAATCCCGTTAAAATACTGATCAAATACATAATCCGGATAAGTAGCTGTTGTTGTAGCAATGCTTCCATTTACTTTTAATCTTTCCGATCCGAATGTGATACCGCTATTATATCCTATGCCCAATTTCTGATGAATAAAAAAATTCCCATCCGGTTCTATGGTTGACTGTACTGTTCCTCGATCTCCCGCCATCGGAGCTGTCACAAAATCAATACCTGAGGGAGTATTTGTATAACCGGTCCCAATAGAAAGTACCGTACTGTTGCCTGTAGCAGAAATCTGTGCTGCCGAGTCAGTATCACAATAAATAAATAATGAGTAATTGCCACCATTGGAAAAACCCATTGAAGATCTTGTTCCCGTTCCTGAATCCTGTATAATCCCAAGACCGGAACTGTTATTAATGGTTGTAGTCTGTTGATTCTCAAATTTCAGATCTTTTCCATTCTGGGAAACCGTTCTGGTATCGGTAAGTGTACCATCTGCATTATAAATATTATTATAGATCAGTTTTTGCCATACTGTACCATCAAAATAATAATACCCGATACTATCGATATTCGTTCTAGGTCCGGTATTATTACCTGTTGAGATATCTGTTATATATATCAATGCTCCTTTTTGATCAGCTCCATAAAGAGAATCCCCTTTGGCAGAAAGCTGTGCTCGGGTAAGCCTCGGCGCCTGAAGTCCGTCAATATCAGCAACCCCTAGTTTTCCATTAACATCCAATGTGGAATTAGGTGTTGTAGTATTCACCCCTACACCTGTGGTCTGTGCAAAAATATCAGAAGAAGCTGTTAACAAGGCTACCGTTAATAAAGTTGTTAAATTTTTTCTCATTGCTTTTATATTAGTGTTTAAACTTTTTTTGAAGTGAATAGATATGAGGCCAGCAAGTAAATATGATCTTATATCAACTTATGCATTCATAGCACAAATAAAAAAATATCACTTTACTTAAAATTGGAATAGAAAAAAACGGCTTTTTGCTTAAGGATAAACAAAAAGAATAAAAATTTTATAGAGGCTTTACAACCTGAGATAAATGTATTGTTCTATATATAGCTTTTGGGGAGTACTTTAGAGAGTTTAAATATATTTTTATTGTTCTTTCATTTGTATTTCATCATTACTGACTTAAATAATTCTTTTATTTTTTAAGGATTGAACTACTTTATTTTAATGATGGTACAAATTTAAGACACGAGAGCTGAAAAATTTATTTGCTCCGTGTAAAAACAAATTGCCAGTCTTGTAATATTATATCTTGTTTCTGTAGTTTAAAAATTACATTTCCAGAATTTAAATGAATATTTCTACCAATGCTCTGTGAAAAAATTTTTAAATAAAATTATAGTTTTCTCACAGAAACTTTCAAAAATAAAACAGAAAACAGGACATCATCAATATGAGATGTCCTGTTTTCTGTTGAATATGGCAATGGATTATTTAAATAATGGTGACTTCAGACAAATCAGCTCCCAGGCCTTTGAGGGAAGCAAATGTTAGTTTATCCATCTTTACATTGTCAAAGTGGATCGTTTTAATAGCACGATAGTACTTATTGGTGAGAGAAAAAGAAGGAATGAAAGATACATTATTTAATATTGAATCCTTAAAAGTAACGTCTTCCAATGAAACCCTGTCAAATCTTACCCCAATGAAAGTAAGATCCTCCAGAGACATTTCCCGTATATCACAATATTTAAAATGTACACCATCAAAAGTACATTTCTGGAACACGGTGTCTTTAAGATCAATCATTCTCAGTTTTACATCTTTCATTGTTAAATCAGTAAATTTTACTTTCCCCAGCCCAACTCTATTGAATTCAGTCCGGATAAGAGTAGCCTTATTAAAATCTGATCCTGCCAGATCCAGTGTAGAGAAGCTGCAGTCTGTCAGGTTCGTTTCTTCAAAATTGGAATCACGCACATCGCTGGTTTTGAATAGGCTTCCGGTAAGATCAGCCCCGGAAAAATCCGATCCAGACAGTGAATTGGCTACAAATTTGGTATGATGTGCAGTAACGCCTGCAAAGTCCGTTTGTGAAAGATTGCTGCCTTTGAATGTGTTAAGCTGTTCTGGTATATCAGCCTGATCAAACGGTGCTGAGTTTTCTATTGGGCCCATACTCTTATGATCTGCTCTTTCATTTTGAGATGGGTAATTTTCTGAAAAATAGTTGAGATCAACATCTAAAATATCAGCAAGCTGGTTGATGGTTAGGATATCCGGAACAGATTCTCCCCTTTCCCATTTTCCAACGGCTTGCGGACTAATATAGATGAGCTGGGCAAGCTGGGCCTGAGACATATTTTTTTCTTTTCGGGCCATCGCTATTTTATTGCCTAATATCTTCGTATCCATAATTGATAAGTTTTTTATTTCATTTAACGATACAAAGATAATCAGTGCACCTGTCGGATATCTTATATTGATGAATACTTTGAGTTGTTTTACCGCTATTTATAGTTGTATTTAACAACCGGTAGTTGTTATATCGGACATCTGAAGTATAACTGCTGAGAATACTATTCTAAATGATCAGTACAAAATCCGTCGTCCATCAAGTTTAAGAATATTATCCGCAGCCATCTTTTTAATAGTCCGTATTACTGTTTCGACACGTAAACCCGTTAAATTGGCAATCTGCTGTCTGGTAAGCGGAACCTGATAAGGATAAGATTTTTGCTTTAATGAATTTTCCTTGTAATAATCCAGTAAAGATTTTATTTTTGGTACCGGGTCTGTAGCTGAGTTACTAAACAGTATTACATATTTATAAAAAAGCCGGTCGGAAAGATAACGGAACATGGTAAAAGCCAATTCCATATTTTTACTCAATATATCAAAAAAGTTGGATTTTGGTAATCTGATAATTTTGCAATCGGTTCGGGCAACGGCATTCATCGGGTAATTCTTATCTCCAAAAAGCAGAGACTCTCCGAAGCTTTGACCTTCAAAAATAATGTTCAGGGTAAATTCCTTACCATCTTCATGATAATTATTTAATTCTACTGTTCCCGTAACAATCTGGAAATAATAATAGGGAATACCTCCCATTTCATAAATAGTTTCCTTTGCAGGATAATTTTCGTAAACTGCTCCATTTTCGAGCAAAAGATTTTCATCGATAATCATATTATTCAATTTTTTGGTTATGGTTACGAATGAATATCTCAATAAAACCGGCAGTCTTTTTAAGTGCAAATTTTAAACAACTCAGATTGATTTTTATCTGAAGGAATAAAAATCATGGTTGCTGAACATTATTTCGTAATTTTCAACTCCGAATAGCTACCAAATTTATTTTCCCCGACCTGTATAAAGTAAGGCTGGTAGCAATAAGGTAAAGTTTGAGGTATAGAAAATATAGGTATTCGCATGTAAGCGTTAAGTATAATTATATTGGGAATACAGTATCTCCCTATGTAACGCTGTGGGGAATATTCGACATAATCATAGGGGAATAATGCAGTTATGCATTAACTGGCAATACCACAATATTATTAGCCATAGAACCGTGATAATCGTTTTTTAATGGTAACAATAATCTATTATTTCGGTCGTTGAATACATCTTTCAAAAGGTAATAATATGCTCCTTTTCTGCCATTTGATAAAAATAAGTTTCTAACAACTGGTGATAATTTTAGTTGAGGTTGCTATTCTTATTTCTTATTTTCTTTTATCTTATTATTACAAATGTAGCAGAATAATAGTATTTATCTTATGATGCTGATCATATAAAATAAACTAAGGATTAACCATTTTTATGCAGCCGGATTTCCATCGAACATTCACCATTACAAAACGGTCGATTTTGGCCAAAAAACTTGAATTTGAAGAAAATACATTCACATTAACAATACATTAAAAATAAAAAGACGGAAAAGTATTCAAAAATGCCCCCTCCGTCTGAGTCAACAATACAGTTACTCTTTTCCCAACCATTTTTAAATAGATTGAATTTCTGTCATCGGAACTGGTGATTACAGCAAATTTTTATGCTCCATCAGATAGGACAAAGCTTCTCTTATGGCCTGTTCGGGATTTTTCGGATTAAAACCCAATTCATTTCTGGCTTTGGAAATATCAAAATTCTGTTGTAGTCCTGAAAACATTGCAATATCCTTTGTAGTTAATACAGGAGGTTTTCCACTAATTTTAGCTGACAGTTCCATGAATCCGGCAATGGTATAGAGGACAAATTTAGGAACAGAACCCGGCACTTTGATTTTCAGTTCAGGATAAAGCTTTTGAGCCAATCTGGTAGTATTGGTAATAGTCATACATTTTTCATTAGCTAAGATATACCGTTCCCCTGAGCGTCCTTTCTGAGCTGCAAGGTAACATCCTTCGGCAACATCTTTTACATCTACCCAATTAAGGGTTATTTGGGTATCCATTGGTATTTGTTTATTTAAAATTAACTTCAGTACACCATAGGACACATTCAAAGGAAGAAATGCTTCGCCACCTATCATTGCTCCCGGCATTACGGACACCAGTTCTATTCCTAATTCTTCAGCGAGTTGAAAAGCCAGTTTCTCACCATCGTTTTTCGAATTATAATACATATCCCGGCGGTCAGGATTATACCCATTACTTTCTTTAGCAGGAAGATGGGTGTAATCCAAAGCTGCAATGGAACTTACATAAACGATTCTTTTCACGCCCGCTTCTGCGGCGGCTTCAATCGTATTTCGGGTTCCGTTCATATTGACATCGTAGATTTCCTTTTTTGGATCTTTAGCCCACAATTTAAATGATGCACCTACAGCATAAAATGTATGAACCCCCTGAAGAGCCTTAACAAAGGAAACTTTGTCCGTAATGTCAGCCTGAACTACTTCACAGTTCAGATCCTTGAAACATTCTTTATTTTGGATACTGCGAACGGATGCCCTTACATGAAATCCTTCTTTTATTAGTAATCTTACCAGATTATTGCCCAGATGACCGTTCGCACCTGATACCAATACTAAGTTTTTGCTTGTCATATCTTTTGATTTTAAATGATAGTGCAAATTTCAGTTTTGCTCATTCAAAATCACTTCACAAATGTTACCTAATAATCTGCTTGCGGATACGGCTCAAACTTTTTGGATTCATCCCTAAAAAAGAAGCGATATACTGCATCGGGACATTATGCAGAATTTCAGGATTTTCCGTTATCAACTTTAAATAACGCTTTTCAGCGGTCAATGTTGCAAGGTCCTTTGCCCGTTTTTCATTGTAGGACAACGATTGCTGAAATACCAAAAAACTGAAATCTTTAAATGCAGGACTCTGCCGGATAAGCAGATCGAGATCAGCCTTTGTAATGCGTAAAAGCTCACATTCGGTAATACACTCGAGATTTTCTTCAGATTTATTCTGATTGACAAAGTTGGTATATGATGTAATGAAGCCAGGAGGACAGTTGATATGGGTGGTTATTTCATCTCCTTTATCATTGTAATGGAACAGCCGCACAAAACCTGAAACCACAAAATACAGGTACTTTGGTATTTTTTCTTCTTCCTCAATTATTCTGTTTTTTGGATACAATACAGGTTCGAAATACCGATTACAAAGCTCTCTTTCTGAATCTGAGAGTTTTACATTTTTTGAAATAAGTTGGTTCAGCTGATTGTGCATAGCATTACAAAAATATAAACTTCGGGGTTAAAATCCACTATCATCTGAAATTGGCTACTTTCTAACAAGAGGATCTGTTACCAGTTTATTTACCTCTAATGGAATTGATTCCCACACTAATTAAATGATCTCTCAGTAATTTTTTAAATAAAATTACAGTTTAATTATAATTAATTTGTAACTTCATTTCATTATTTACGATTGTATCTTTTTGATATACAGCTGGTTTTACTGTATATCATTTTTTGGGCAAAGCTTATCATTTTTTATGATATCCTCTATTGAGTTAAAAAATGATAAACTAAAAAATAAACCATTAAAAACATATAATCATGAGTAATGAAAATTTTAACACGCTTGAACTGCTTCACAGAAAGTTCAGATACCCGTTTCCCACTTTAAAAAATCCTTATGCAGATCAATTGCAGGAAATAACAGAGCATCAATGGATCGACGGAGAATATCTCTGGCTCTATGAAAAAAATCCTGATGTCCGCAGGAAATATAAAAAAACAAAAACGGCCCACATTGCAGCGCAGTGGTTTCCTACCGCATCAGCCGAACGATTTAAACCTATTTGCAGGCTTATGCTCTGGACTTTGTACAATGATGATCTATATGAGGAAAGTGAACCTGATGACATCGACTATGTGCATTTGCAATCAATTGCAATTCTGAATGGTGAACTCAGTGCGGCCCAGTCTCCAATTCCCTTAGGTTCAATGCTGGGCTCATTAAGACAGGAGCTGCAGCAGTTCATTCCACAGGAATCAATTTCCCGGTTTACACAAATGATCAGCAGGTACTTTAATGGATTAAAAACAGAGGTGCAGTATAAAAAAAATAAAATATTCCCAACAATCACCGAGTGTATTGCCCTGAGAGAAAATTCTATATGCCTGTATCCTTTTCTGCAGCTTACAGAAGTTGAAACCGGAGTCATTCTGCCTTCTGAAATTCATGACCATCCGGTTATTCGTCGTCTACAGGCATTAGCGTGCCATCTGGTAACGTTTTTCAATGAAGTACAGTCTGTAATGAAAGATGAAGCCACAGAGAGTATTTATTACAATATTGTGAAAGTGATACAGCACGAACGCCAAATGTCTTTGAAAGAAGCCTGTCTGGAGGATCTGCGTCTCCATAATGAAGACCTGAAAGAGTTTATCACCTTACAAGCTTCTCTTCCGGATTTTGGAGAATGGCAGGATGCCGTAGTCAACTGGGTACATTATATGAGTATGGTATTAAGCGGCTGGAAAAATATTTCTACCAAATTAGCCCGTTATAATGCCATGGAATTTCCGGATGCAGAAGAGATGAAAAACAAATTAAATCAAATATAAACAAGTTGTAAAAAAGTAAATCCAGAACAACCTTAAACTTTAATAAAATGAAACCCGAAGAATATCATTCAAAAGATTACCTACCACGCGGCTATTATCCATGGCCGGACCTTATCAGCCCGCATGCTGAACAAATGGGAAAAGATATGGAAGGATGGATTGATAACGACTATACTTTCCTGACAGAAAAACAACGTGAAAAATACAAGAAAATGAGGTTACATATGTGTACTGCGCGTATGTGGCCAGACCTCACTTATGAGCAAAGTATCCCTTGCAATAGATTCATGCTGCAATATGTTACGCTCGACGATCAGGTAGAACACTCATCTCCCAAGGAAATGGAACAAATGAGAAATCGATGTACAGCAATTCTCAGAGGAGAGCAGCCAAAACCCGAAGAAAATGCACTTTATCAACACATAGCATTAATAAGGGACGAATTCCGTGCATTAATGCCTGCGATATGGGTAGAACGTTTCATACATTATTTTTATCAATCGTTCCGGTATGGAATTGAGCTCGAATATCCTTACAAGAAGGCTGAACGGCCACCATCACTCCATCTTTTCAAAACCATCCGCGAATATTCAGTTCTTATGCGGCCGTATCTGCTTTTTGGTGAGATAGAGTCAGGTCTCGTTTTACCTGAACATATATTTGAACACATTGTTTTTCAGAAAATGATATCTCATATGACCTTAACTGTGGCATGGCAGAACGATATTCATTCTTTGCCTAAAGAAATGGCGAAAGGAACTGAGGTTTTTAATCTCGTTTTTGTTTTACAGCAACAATACAATCTTTCATTGGCAGAAGCCTGTTCAGAAACTTTTCGTATTCACAACGAAGAAATGGCAGGTTTCATGACTTTACACAGCGAATACCGTGAGTTTGGAGAATATCAGGAACACGTAGACCAATTCGTTTATTATGCAGGAGTGGGACTACAGGGAGTGAATACTTTTTACCTCGAAACGGAAAGATATCTGCACGGAGGAGCAGGCTTTGCCTGGCCGGAAAAAATTGTAAATGAAAAAGATCTTCTTTAAAATCATTCAGGATATCAGAAAATAAGATAAAATATACTATTCTTAATGCAACAGCAACATTGTTGTATTATTATTTAATTGTGTTAACAGGGACAAGGGAAGAAAATGAAACAGCATATTAAAAATCAACCTGAAAGACAGAATGATATGATATACCGATATATGACTCAAAGCACAGACCTTAGAGATGTCTTCTAAGGTTCCAAAACTTACGAACCTGAGCAAAAAGTGGCCCGTCTGCAACTATTTAGTCTAAAGCTTCTGTGATAGCATTTTTACTGATTATACAGCCTGAGAATGTCCACCAATTCGGGTAGGGATCGTATTTTCAGTTTTTCAAATAACCTGTTTTTGTAAGTGCTGATCGTCGATGAATGGAGATTCAGCTGATTAGAAATTTCTTTGAGGGGAAGACCTTCCGCAAGCTTATTGGCAATTTGCAATTCGCGGTCTGACAGCGCTTCAAAGGGAGATTTTTTCGTCGTGCCATTTAAGGATTCTAAAAAAATAGCTTCCTTTATATTATCACTGACATACCGTCCTTTACTGAGCATCGCCGCCAAAGCAGTTTCAATGACTTCAGTGGAGCTTAGCTTACTTAGATAGCCGCCAGCTCCCATTTTCAGATAACGCATTCCATACAGCTCTTCATCCTGTGAAGAAAAAATTAGAATTTTTAATTCAGGCTGATGTAATTTTATGTAATCTATTGCTTCCTGAACAGTGCCATTGGGCATATTAACGTCCATAATGGCCAGATCGAATTCTTCTTTCAGAATCAATTTGTACAGTGATTTATAATCCTCTACTTCTGAAATTATGGCATCGGGTCTGAATCGTTTGATTGTTTGTATCAAACCCATCCGGACGATACCATGATCGTCTGCTACAACAATGCGAATGTTTACTTTTGAACCCATCATTCTATAAATTTACGTAAAAAAAGAGAAACCGTAGTACCTTTATTTTCAGCGGAAATGATCTGGATGTTTCCATGCAGCAAGGATATAAAATTTTTTACAATTTTCAAACTTAATCCAACTCCTTTTTCGCCTGCAGTTCCCAGAAATATGGGATTGTCATAATTGTAGATCCCCGATAAATACTTTTCATTTATTCCGGTTCCGGAATCAATTACAGAAAGTACAACCTGATCACCTTCTGTAACGGCTTGAAAATAAATATCCTGACCCGGCAAGGAATATTTTACCGCATTGTTGAAAATTTTGTCCAAAACATATTCGAGCAACAGGCGATCGCTTGTAAGAAATACATTGTGATCTCCTTTATAATAAAATTTAACGTTTTTTTCTTTTAATTTAACAGTGTATTTTTCTTCTAAATAGTGAAAGAGGTCCATCACCATGATTGTAACGGGTTTAATCTTAAATTCCCCGTATTGTGTTTTTAGCCAGGTAATGCTGTCCTGAATCGTTTGCAGATTCTTCCGGGCATCACGTTTTATCTGCGGCAATAACTTAAAAAAATCTTCCTCACTTATAGTCTTTTGCTCCAGCTCTTCGATAAGCCAAAGAAAGGTTCCAAACAGTTCTTTTGAGTCATGAGACAATATCGAAATCAGTCCGTTCTTGAAATTAATTTCGTTTTCAAGTCTTTCGATTTTTAATTGTAGTTCGTTGATAAAATCATTCATAAATTCAGTATCACGGTTAGAAGCTGTTTGAATTGTTTTTTGAAAGAAGGCAGAAAGAGTTATATTGTTTAAATACGAATAAAAACATATAGTTCAGACCTTTCTTCCAGGAGCTGGCAAGTTATAAAAAATATCATATTAGTGAAAAAAAAATCAAATGGGATTTACCTGAAATAATACAGGTCCTGTTTTATCTCACAAAAAAGACTGTGTCAGATTCCATGAGAATTTTGACTCTGGCAGACTGTTTACCGGTAGTATCGAAAATAGAGAAAAGGTGAAATATAGAACAGTATCAACAGATTACTGATCACAAAAAGCTGAATGATACAGGATAAAAATGGCAGCCTGAAGTGGCAATCATTGATAGCCAGACTACCAAAATACATCCACAGGTACTAAAAATATAGGGCTGATGAAGGAAACTCATCAAAAAAGAAGACGCATCTATGGAGATACTTCAGGAAATCTTTTGGAAAGTTTTGTGGTTTCGGTCAATTGCTATCACGGAAGTACAGCTGTAAAATGCCCGGACAAAATTCGCTCAGAATGAATTATCGCTATTAAACGGATCTATAAGAAAACTATTTCAGAAAGTAGGGTTAAATTGCCGTAAAACTATAATACACATTGACAGAGTAAGTGGTATTTTCCTTCCCTACCAAACTTTGGGCACCCGCAGGCGAAATGGTGTATCTTACATTTAGTCCCCGATCCAGAACCGGAGCTCCGTTAAAGAGTATTTTTTGAGGAGTTTTGGATAAAGGTACACTTACAGAACTTCCATCCACACCAATTTGTAATATATTGGAATTAATGTTGGTCTGTAAACCGCCTTTCTTGAAATAATTTTCGTCCGATTTTACATAGAGCTCAAAATTTTCATTATTAGACAACATAATCTGGTTGGGAATCATTTGTGACTGACCATCCGTGTAATGGGCAGCAGTATTAAAATTGAAGTTGACATTGCGCCCGGAACTGGGAATGGTGATCTCCGACAGGGGAAGCACCTTCAACTGAACAGCCGTATTTTGCAGGCTGTTAATGGAGTTATCTGTACTGCTGGCATTGAAGTTCAATTCAAACGTGTAGGTTCCGGCTTCAAAAAAGAAGTTTTTAAAATCTTCCGCAGACACATAAAGCTGGGGAGTGAAGCTGTTTCGGTTTCCCGCTGCAACACTGAAATTAGCCGCGGAAAAATTCTGAAAATCGGCAGATAAAGCTTTGGTGGTAAGTGCAGATCCGTTACTCCCCAATTTAATGCTGGCAATATTTCTGGTTCCCGGAACACCTTTAGAGGACGTGAACTGGATATTTGCGGAAGCAGCTTTCGCCCAAAAATTAAAATCAACCGTATTCGCGATTTCCGTATTTCCCAAATCCCACACCCGCGTGCCTGTACTGCGGTAGTCATTTAAAGATGAGATTTCTATATATTTTGTTAAAGAGTTTGCAACCCATCGTATAGATGAAGGAATAACTAAAATTGTTTTAAAATTACGGGGTGTGAAGTCATTATAATTCTGAGTGATATCCATGGAGTAATTCCCGGCACGGAAGGCATTGGCTGTAAATTGTGAGGCAGGAATTTTAAATGTAAAATTGATGTTTCCCCGGTTGAATCCTCCCGCGAGACTGATCGATGGCGGTTCAAACCATTTTACAGCGCTTGTACTGAACGACTGAAAACCTGGTAAATAACCTGAAAGTCCGGTATAGGGCAGCTGCCCGCCCATACTTTCCAGCTGCCACAGAAGCGTGGATGCGGGTAATGTAAGTGAGGAAGAAGAATGAGTAAAATTTGGCCCGGAAACAGAGGTAAATGTAGGAGCGGTTGGGAGTAATCCCAAAAAGGCATAATCCCAGTTGGTTCTGTTGGTGTTCGTCATTACCCTTGTAGGTACTGAGGTAAATTCGGTCCTGTTAAAAATATTATTTTCAGGAACCGACAGGTACACATCCTGAGCTTTCGTGGCTGCAGCCCCGCAGAACACGGTAAAAATTCCTATTAGAAAAGCCCTCATCTTTTTCATACTTTTAAATTTAAAACTTTTTCACCTTAATGGTGGTGTCTTTCTTCTTATATTCAAAAACCACGGTTTTTGAATACCCTTCTTTTGTTACCAGAATCGTTTGGGTAGGTTGTGTATAGCTGTATTTGTCATTTTCAATATAGAGGTTGTATTTTCCATCTTTCAGGAAAAACTCAAACTCATTTCTTTGGTTAACCACAGCAGTATAGATTGCACCATCTTCACCTTTTGCATACACCACTATTCCTGTTACATCCGTTTCCAAAACATCGTAAGCTTGTCTGATCTCTGTTAATTTCCCGCTTACCCTGGTGTTTTTTACCAGGCCCACTTTGCGGTTAATATTGTTATGGACCATAATGGAAGGATCCATCATCAACCGGGCACCTGCATTTTCGTTTACTTTCAATGTGTAAGTACCTTCTGGCACATTCTGAAAGACTACTTTTCCATTCTTATCCGTCATCGCTACATAATTGTCCAGTTTTACAATTTCATTAGCAAGTACTGCTTCGCCGGACTCCAGAAGTCCATTGAAATTTTTATCTTCAAAGAACTGGAAAGCCACTTTATAATTTCCGAGAGCTGTTGCTGTGGTAAAATATTTTTTAATCCCCGCTCTGAACTGGTAATAACTGCCGCTGGTTGCATATTCAGCGGTAGATTTATACCCGGAAAGATTAAAATACCCTGTGGTGGACCAGGAAGGCGAAATCTTATATTCCAGATTACCGGTGATATTGCTGTTTAAATTTTTATAAAGTTCCGAATAGAAGGTCCCTGCTGAAAAAGATCCCGTCAGATTATGATTAAACATCTGGAAATTATAGGAGGCGTAAACATTGTAGTTGGCGAAATTACGGTTTACATTATAATAAGAATTTAGATCAAAGACACTTGTTGCGTTCCATTGGGCCGTTCCGTTGAGGGAAAATGACTTATATCTGTAAGACAAGGTTGTTTTCAAACTGTTGAACCAGTCTGGTTTATCATTCTCTTTTGAATAAGAATATTCCGCCGTAAGGTTCAATCCGTGAGCACCTAAAGTAGTACTGACATTGACTTCCAACCTATAGGAAAAAAGTTCCTGTGATGTGTAAAAATTAGCTGTTTCTTGTTTTTCAACCTTTGGAGACAGTAGAAAATTCCATTTTTTTAAAGAAAACTGATACCCTAGTCCCAAAGCTTCTGTACTGTTGAAATAATAACGCAAATTAGCGGTGTTCCCAGGTTGGATTGGCTCGCTCTGGAAACTCAGGAACTCAGGCTCTATCTGCGAGTTCTGATATTGTATAAAAGCGCGCTGAGCAGCAGAAAATTGACGGCCGATCCGCTGATTTGAGAAAAAGGATCCCCTTTTGATCCCTGCATAACTTTTGGTCGCAAAGGAATTGACAGATTGTATATCCCACTTCCCTATTTTCCCTTCGTAATTGGCTCCCAGTAAAGCTCCTGCATTTTCATCGTTGTTCAAAAGACCTTTTTCCTGGCTGACTCCCACCTCCGTTCGGATGGTGTGTTTATCGCTGACTAACAATGATGTTACCGCATTCGCTACCTGCGTATCTACGTTAAAGCGCGGATCATGGTCGAATATATAAGACACTTTCCCATTAAAAGATTTAGCATTCCCAAAAGCATATTTTGTACCCACCATGGTAGATCCTTCTGTTTGCTGGAAAAAAGTGCCATACAGATTATAATTATTTTCCAGCGCAAGAACTTCAATCTGATTATTGTTACCAAATCTGGTAGAAACCTTCCCGCCTCTTCCGAAAACCGGGTAATCGTAATCGCTGCTGTTAATATTTCCCAAGCGTAATACCGTATTTTTTCTCTCCAGTTCCAGCCAGGTATCATACAGATTATAACGGCCGTCTTCAACATAGTAATCTGCACCGATATTGAAGCGCGATTTTACATTATCAGTAACACGAAATGCTGTGTTTCCCCTCAACTGGAGATAATTGAAACCTGAACTGTTTTCATTATAGCTCATTTCCGCAAAGTTACTTCCGCTCACCGCTTCATTTCCACGGGCAATCTGTCTGTTGTGCGATAAAATGACTAAATAGAGCGTGTTGCTTCCCACGATTTTATTATCAAGAAGGTCTGTGACAATTGCATTAATATTAAATTCCGGATAAAGTGTATTCTGTTTTCTGACTGCAATTTTAATCTCAACCGTTTGTTTTTCCAAACCTTCCAGGGATACAGTCTGTTGTTTTGGCAAAATTTCCAAACCATCAGGAATGGATTGCAGATCAATTTTAACGGTGCGTTTACTATACCCCTGATTTTCTACAGTCAGCAGAATTGAGGATTGAGGTAAAGCAGGGTTAATGAAATTTTCGTAGCTGGTGGTATAAACTGCGATGTTTTTGTTCTCGCCCTTAGCAACGAAGAACGAGGCGCTTTCAGTTCTGGTGACCGTTGGAGTGGCGTAAGAAACCTGGAATTGGATCTTATTGGATCTAAGTTTCATAAAATCCACGTTGGCAATCAGTTTCACAGGAAGATTTTTAGACTGACCAGCGCCTAAGGTAAAGTCATTTTTGGGATAGAAAAGCAACCCCGGATAGTTTTCCTGAGGAATAATATTCTGAATAATAATCTCTTCAGAACTTTTATTCTCAATGACCAGGAAATTAGTAAAGGTAGAACCTTTTTCAACAGCTAAACTGTCGTTTTCAAAATGGATTTGTATATCTTTCTTTTCCTGCGCAAAGGCCCACGAAAAGTGCAGAAGAACAAATACAAAAAATAAGATTGTTCTTCTTAGTACTGAGATTGATATTCCATTCTGTGGTTTCAAAGCTTACTATTAAAATTTAAAGTTTTTTTCTCCTACACGTAAATCATTGGATTCTGCCATTTTGACGATAACCACGCCAAGAAAGTTGCCTGAAATGTTCTCCGGTAGAGAAAACTGAACGACCTGATTGGTATCCGGAAGCATGGAGATTGAAATTGCGGGTAATTTTATTTCTTTGCCACTGTCTGTGTTGGTGAGTTCAAACTCAACGGTAGCATCATTAATGGTGTTTCCATCATTGTGAATGCTTACTGCGACTTTTCTGTTCGCTGCATTCTCATTGCTCACTTCTGCAATATTGGTAATATCCAGACTTTTTACATGGTTTCCCGGTGGAGTATAAAAGATGTGAAGTCCCACCTCAAATAAGGTGATAATACCAATACCGTTCTGAACACGTGCCTTATCTGCCTGCTGAGGAAGCTGGGTAAAAAACAACATACTGTTCGTAACGGCAGATTGTGATGCGTTTGCAGGAATCTGCATGGTTACTGCAATCTCCTTTGTACTTTTCGCAGGAACTGTTACAGTGTTTTCTAAGGTAGATACCCAGGAAGCATTAGACGTTTTTGAACTGCCTGCTTCAAGATAAACCTTATTTCCGTCTTCTTCTCTGAACCAGTCTTTAGAGTTGAGATTAAAGACATAATCCTTATCCGAGCTGTTCTGAAGCGTGACTGTCTTTGTTACTTTTTCTCCCGGATTGCCGGTAAAAAACAAACGTGTAGGCGACATAGAAATACTTTGTGCCAGAAGTGAAGAAGATCCTGTAAGGATAAAGAAAATGAAAAGGGGAATGAATTTGTGCATGGCGTAAATAGTTTAATAATAAAAGATTCCCAAAACTACTGAAAACATAGCAAAAGGAACCTTTTAAACTAAAATTTTTATTATAAAGCAGTCGCGGTATACGTTACTGTTTGTATATAAGTTCCGGCCGGTTTACCTAAAATATCTGAAGATGATGATTTTGCTGCCGGGATGGTGTAGTCCAGATTCAGTGTTAAGGCACTTCCGAGAGGAGCATTGGATACTAAAGTTCTTTCTCCCGGGGATAAAACCACGTCGTTTTTTGTTCCGCCCATACTTCCGGAAGCTTCTGCAGCTTTGATTGTCAAAACATCCACTGGGATTGAGTTTGAACCATTGACGAAATTCGGTCCCCCTGCTTTTACCTTTACATTAAAGTTCTTTGTGGAAGTAACTTTTAAAGAATTCGCTTTGGTAATTGTCTGATTAGAGTTATAGTCTGCTGCAGTAACATAGTTAAAGGCAACTATACCACCAATTGCTGTACTTCCTGCATCGATAGAGATGACATCATTCAGGGTAATGTTTACAGTTGTGGTTGCGGTTGTATTTTGAGCTTGAACATTATTAGTTCCAAATATGATTGCTCCAATAGTTAAGGCTGTGATTGTAATTAGTTTTGTCATGGCAGTAATATTTTATTGTTATTTTTATTTAATTATTATCTTTTGTATACTGCAAATTTATAGTGGTACTAAAAGTTTCTTTGTAGTGGAAAAAGGAAGTTCATGTAGTAAAATCACTACACAGTTTATTCACATAATAAATAGAAAAACCCTCAGTACTTTTCAGGTACTGAGGGCATATATATTGATGTGTTTTTTTTTTGTAAAATTGATGTATTTTTTATTATAAAGCCGTCGCGGTATAAGTTACTGTTTGCGTATAAGTTCCGGCTGGTTTACCTAAAATATCAGAAGATGATGATTTTGCCGCTGGAATAGTATAGTCCAGGTTCAATGTTAAGGCACTTCCAAGAGGAGCGTTGGTAACTAAATTCTGATCCGTTGCAGATAAAACTACAGTATTTTTTGTTCCGCCCATGGTTCCGGCTGCTGTAGCTGCTTTGATCGTCAGAACATTGACAGGAATTAAGTTCGTTCCATTCATAAAATTAGCGCCTCCTGCTTTTACTTTAACATTAAAGTTCTTTGTGGAAGTAACTTTTAAAGAGTTCGCTTTAGTAATCGTCTGATCAGAGTTGTAGTCTGCTGCAGTAACGTAGTTAAAATCTACCGTATTACCAATGGCTGTACTTCCTGCATCGATAGAGATGACATCATTCAGGGTGATGTTTACGGTTGTAGTTGCGGTTGTATTCTGAGCTTGAACATTATTAGTTCCAAATATGATTGCTCCAAAAGTTAAGGCTGTGATTGTAATTAGTTTTGTCATGGCAGTAATATTTTATTGTTATTTTTATTTAATTGTTATCTTTTGTATACTGCAAATTTATAGTGGTGCTAAAATTTTCTTTGTAGTGGAAAAAGGAAGTTCGTGTAGTAAAATCACTACAAGGTTTATTCATATGATAAATGAAAAAGCCCTCAAGACTTAGAAAATGTTGAGGGCATATATAAATCACTGTTATTTCTATTATAAAGCTGTCGTAATATAAATTACCGGATTTTGAATTTTAGCTATCTCGGGTCAATACATACAAAATCAAAGGCCCCCAGAGGAAGCCTTCGAAACACCAAATCACAAAATATTAATATGAAAAATTAATTTATAAAGCTGTTGCAGTATACGTTACTGTTTGCGTATAAGTTCCGGCCGGCTTACCTAAAATATCAGAAGATGATGATTTTGCTGCCGGAATAGTATAATCCAGGTTCAGTGTTAAGGCACTTCCAAGAGGAGCATTGGTAACTAAATTCTGATCCGTTGCAGATAAAACTACAGTATTTTTTGTTCCGCCCATGGTTCCGGCTGCTGTAGCTGCTTTGATCGTCAGAACATTGACAGGAATTAAGTTGGTTCCATTCATAAAATTAGCGCCTCCTGCTTTTACTTTAACATTAAAGTTCTTTGTGGAAGTAACTTTTAAAGAGTTCGCTTTAGTAATCGTCTGATCAGAATTATAGTCTGCTGCAGTAACGTAGTTAAAATCTACCGTATTACCAATGGCTGTGCTTCCTGCATCGATAGAGATCACATCGTTCAGGGTGATGTTTACCGTTGTAGTTGCGGTTGTATTCTGAGCTTGAACATTATTAGTTCCTAGTATCATTGCTCCAAAAGTTAAGGCTGTGATTGTAATTAGTTTTGTCATGGCAGTAATATTTAATTGTTATTTTTATTTAATTGTTATCTTTTGTATACTGCAAATTTATAGTGGTGGTAAAAGTTTCCTTGTAGTGGAAAAAGGAAGTTCATGTAGTAAAATCACTACAAGGTTTATTCATATGATAAATAGAAAAACCCTCACATACAAAATCAAAGGCCCCCTGAGGAAGCCTTCGAAACACCAAATCACAAAATATTAATATGAAAAATTAATTTATAAAGCTGTTGCAGTATACGTTACCGTTTGCGTATAAGTTCCGGCCGGCTTACCTAAAATATCAGAAGATGATGATTTTGCTGCCGGAATAGTATAGTCCAGGTTCAATGTTAAGGCACTTCCAAGAGGAGCGTTGGTAACTAAATTCTGATCCGTTGCAGATAAAACGACAGTATTTTTTGTTCCGCCCATGGTTCCGGCTGCTGTAGCTGCTTTGATCGTCAGAACATTGACAGGGATTAAATTCGTTCCATTCATAAAATTAGCGCCTCCTGCTTTTACTTTAACATTAAAATTCTTTGTGGAAGTAACTTTTAAAGAGTTCGCTTTAGTAATCGTCTGATCAGAATTATAGTCTGCTGCAGTAACATAGTTAAAATCTACCGTATTACCAATGGCTGTACTTCCTGCATCAATAGAGATCACATCGTTCAGGGTGATGTTTACCGTTGTAGTTGCGGTTGTATTCTGAGCTTGAACATTATTAGTTCCAAATATGATTGCTCCAATAGTTAAGGCTGTGATTGTAATTACTTTTGTCATGGCAGTAATATTTTATTGTTATTTTTATTTAATTGTTATCTTTTGTATACTGCAAATTTATAGTGGTGCTAAAATTTTCTTTGTAGTGGAAAAAGGAAGTTCGTGTAGTAAAATCACTACAAGGTTTCTTCATATGATAAATGGGAAAGCCCCCGATACTTTTGTAGTATCGAGGGCTTTTCTATTTAAAATTGGTATTGACTTACAATGCAGTGGCAGTATAAGTTATTTTTTGTGTATAAGTTCCCTGTGGTTTTCCTAAAAGTACCTTGGATGCATTTTCCGCAGAAATAGAGTAAGCAATATTTAAAGACTGTTTAGTACCTAAACCTGCATTACTCACCAGCACCTGATCATTTGGAGATAAAGTGACCTCATTCAGAGTTCCCACCATACTTCCCCCTGGTATTGCTTTTACCTGTAATATATCTACAGGAATGACATTTGCGCCACTTACAAAGTGTGCACCTTCAGATTTTACTTTTACATCAAAATTTTTAGAGGAAATAATGACTAAACTATTGGGAACGGTCACATTTTTTGATGAATTATAATCTTTTGTGTTCCCATAATTAAAATCTACAGCGCCTTCTGAAGCAGCAGAGCCAATATCCATTGCAATAACATCTGATAAAATAATATTGACTGATGTACTCACCTGCTCTGAATGTTGTGCCATAACCCGGTGGGTTCCTAAGGCGGTTGCTCCAAGAGCCAACGCAACGATAAAGATTTGCTTTTTCATGATTAATAAATTTAGTGAGGTGTAATAATATTGTCATTCGGAATTCATTATAAAGCTAATAACATTATATGACATTACCAAGACTTTTTTCATTATTGAGTGTATTATCATCATAAAGTTTACGAATATTCCAATCTAACAGAGTTAATTGTTAGCTATTATTAATGTAAAAATTACTTTTTTTTATTCCCAACCTGAATTTGAAGAAAATACGTTTCGAACACCAAATTAAATTTTGCACTACCCTATATCTTACCTATAACAATAGTTTGCGAACAAAAAAAGACGGACAAAACATTAAAAAAAATGTCTCGTCCGTCCGAGTGACCTCAGCGGTATATTTTCCGAACACTTTTGTTGAAGATCTGAACAAAATTGCGCAACTATCATGTATCAATATTTATTAAAATGATGTCATAATGATATGGTATAAGTTATAGGATAATCATTAGCTAAAATATTTCGACAGTGACCACCATGTTAGGGTACTTCAAAATCTCCATAATAATAGGTAAGATTTTAAAATATAGAAGTTTGTTGATTAATACAGACAACTGCCTTTAATATGTATTAAGGAGATAGAGGGAGTCTTGGTAATTCTTATTCATTCAATGTACTTAAAAATTCACTTATTCCATTATAACATCAGATTAAGCAATGGGCTTCTAATTATTTAAGCTATAAAATCTTCCCGGATCAAAAATGCTGCTGCGGAATTTTTTTATCAATTAATTCATCAAGCAGTAAAATGAAACTTGATCTCAATCTCGGGTGGCTTTTAACGTTTTGCCTCATAATTTTATCATGGTAAA
This sequence comes from Chryseobacterium sp. AG844, assembly GCF_003182335.1. Classification (NCBI taxonomy): domain Bacteria; kingdom Pseudomonadati; phylum Bacteroidota; class Flavobacteriia; order Flavobacteriales; family Weeksellaceae; genus Chryseobacterium; species Chryseobacterium sp. AG844. The sequence continues at coordinate 72,279 of NZ_QGTV01000022.1, forward strand.
TCTTAATGGTTAATTTCTCCGATAAAAAAAACGGAGAAGTGATTGTGTATGAAGGAATTCAGGAAATTATCAATAATCCTGTTTAATACTCAAATATACACTTCACGAGATTCTAACTTGCAAGTCTTGCCATGTTGCTGTTTATTCATTTACATAAATTTTATTCCATAAACTAACCTATTTTTGTAGTTGATCTATTGATACTTCACAAAATAAGAATGAGCCCGACTTTGTATCGGACCCATTCTTTGATATTCAGTAATTAAAAATTCTGTTTAGATTCCTTTGATGGATCTTTCTTTAAAAGCTAATAGTAAATTAAAACTATTATTGAGCAATTGTCTAAAAAATTCTAATTATAACAATTTAACAGTGATGAAACTCTTTTCCTTTTAAATTTTTAATGCTTCAGGTTCGCTTATTAAAATTTTAGTTTCAACACGGTTCATAGATTCAGCTTTACCTGCTTCCGATCTCAATCCCCCATTCGTTAGACCATTATTACCTTTTCCATCATTATTTATTCCCGCGGCATTAAAATAATGGAAATAATGACCATCAACACTTTTAGGAAAATTTGCCATACAGCCTCCGCGCACAGAAATAGGAACAGAATAATTTACTGTGGATTTTCTTATTTTTGTTACAATGGCAACCTTTTTTCTAGAATGAGCTGGCACTTTTACTTCTACTTCATCTTCAATAGTTTTTTCGGTGGATGTATTAGTACCATTAGTAGTTTCTCCACCAACTGTTACTGATGTACTCAATTCAGCTCCAGCCATAGGAATTCCAATTGAACATGTTGCATTAACCGAAAGAGATCCGCTTATTGTACGCTGCCAAGACGTTTGATAGCCTTGTTTGTATGTATATTTTTTTTTAAGAGTAGCAGGCTTATTGGTATTATTTTCCACATAAGTTGTATAAACTTCATCAGGCATTTGTAAATTATCATCGAGCACTTTTATTGAGGGTTTCCCCAGAAGGACATACGCATCTCCATCGGCCTGATAAGAAACACCATCTACCTTAAGGCCTGAATTAAATTTAAGTCCATCTGGACGTACCCCTTTAAAAATAAATTTTTCTATTATGCTTTTAGGGCTATTTACATTGTAACCTAATTGCTGTAAGTGATCAGCAGTTAAATTAAATCTTTGTTCAGTAAAAGTTGCTGTGTTCTTTTGCGCGTTGGAGTATTCATTCGTATTTTTTGACATAAAGGGCGATTTAACATCTTTAATTAATTTCCAACCAGATTTTAACAAGTCCTCTTCACTAACTTTTAGTCTTTTTAGTTCCCCTTCATTGCCCTCAGATACAGAAAGTGGTTTTGTATCGTCGTTGTTTTCATTTTCCGCACAAGACGAAGCATAAAATACAATGAATAAACTCATACTAATTGTTTTTAGGGTACTTGTAATCTTAATTTTGCTGTTCATAATATTTTTTAAAAATTTGTCTGACAAATGTAGATTAGAATCCAGTAAAATGCAACTATGTTGCAAAATTATAATCAAACTTTAATACAACTCTAATATATTTTTAATGCAAGCCATATTAAGTAACAAATCTCAGCTCTGGATGGTAATAAAAAGGGGATTTCTAAGAATTTTTATTTCATCATCCGCTTTATTTTATTTCTACATCTGGACACAAACCTGATTATTTTCTCTTATTCTATTAATTCTTCCAGGATTCTCTAATTCGGGCTATAAATTATGAACTTGCGGCACTTATATAGTCATTGTATGGTGTCGATGATGTAAGCTGGATAACAAATCACTAAAGTCATAACTTTTTCGTACTCATAAATATCATTTTGGTTGTCGTACTCATGAAATTTGTAAACATTATTAAAATAAAGCAACATAAATTATCGAAGTATAGACATTTAATCTAAATCAAATAGAATATTAAAGAATGTATTAACTGCCCTGACCATATCTAATGCGGTTAAATATTTGTGAATTTTGTATTAATGTCAGATTAAGTAGATAATACGTATATTTTTTTTAGGGTAATTTTAAGTAGTTGTTTCAATAAATCACAGAGTAAGAGAAAATTAAAAATTCGAGTTGCTATTTTTGCAGCAATTATTCTTCCTGTTGCATATGTAGATGCAGATAGGTAGCAATACAGAAAATCATCAACAACTATTATAATTCATCAAGTATTCATATCCTCAATGAATATTTTGATAAATACGTACCTTATAAGTAGTATGTTTTGTTTGAAATGAAAAATTTCATGGTAAATTGCACGAATATTTAATGGGGGATAATAACCTGTTTAAGAATCAAATTTAAGAAAATCCAGAATATTGTTGCTTTAATTGATTCATAACTGATAGTAAACGAATGAATTGCAATAAAGTTTAATGTGAGTAAAAATACAGTCCCTAAATGGAAGATTTTTTTGTGAAACTTATTAAAATTATGAATAAATCAAAATATGAAACCCTTATATAAACCTATTTCAGAATTGCCATCAGTCGTTGAGGGTGAGAATTTTTCAATTACAGTTCTATTATTTGATAAAAATCTTGATAATTTCGACTTAGGATATTATGATTTCGAAATTTCCCAATGGGTGGCAATGGGTGGTTTTCAAATAGAAATAATATGCTGGTCTGAAATTATTATGCCTTCAAGCATGGCAGTATTGAGGTATACTTCCATTCTAATAGAGTAATTATATACAGGTTGTTCTTTTTAACAGTACAACAGGTGATATTAACCTTTATTAGAGAAAAATACTCTACTAGGAAGAATTAATGGGTTATTAAAGCAAGATTTCGTTCTTAAAAAGCAAAGGATATACATGACTTACACATATGTAAAAGGAGCATTTATATTACAACACGAAATACCATATTTAAATCTTAATATTGAAACTGCGGATAGAATCATAAAAAAATCCGAAGAAAAAATTTTCTCCGGATTTTTTACGTTTTAATTTTATGTCAACTTATTTCAAGACAACTTACTTTTATTATTTTTTCTAAATCTAATTTACTTTTCTTATGATAAACGTACTACTCTGAAATAAGTAGAGTACCCGAAGCTTTATAGGTAAATCCTTCATCTAAACTGAGGAAGCTGAGATTCCTTTTCTTTTATGGAAGTAAGGTATTATAATATCAACTTGTCGATCAAAGAAAATATAGACAAAACATCACAAACCATGTACAGACTTCCATCCTCTTCCAAAGTCCTTTTAAATACTTTTTAAATTTATAATTTGAATTCCAGTTTCACATTAAAGAAACGCCCTGTAAGACGTACCGGAACAGGATACATATAATTGCTGTTATAATCTGTGATCCATTGGTTCGCTACCGTGTTATTGATATTGAATGCGTTAAA
>NZ_QGTV01000023.1:0-71436 GCF_003182335.1 Chryseobacterium sp. AG844
AAAGCACAATATACTTCCTGAGTTATTTAGCCAAAACTGTTCTCTCACCCCTTTTGCTTTGTATGTAAATTTATTCTTTTGCAAACATAGGAGCCGAAACTTAATACCCTATATCCTTGTCAAGGTTTAAAACCTTGACAAGGATTAACCAAAAAAAATCCTTTTTGAGCCATGCCCAAAAAGGATTTCAATTGATTGAATGTTCAAAAATGCCAACTAACCAGACATTCTATTAAAAATGTTGAAAGTTTTTCCCCAAATGCTCCTCTATCACAAAGAACGGATCTTCCGTAAGGGTGTGTGCTCTCATATCGATAAGACTTACTTTGCTCATCATACGAAGCATGATCCTTCTTTCACATGGCTGTTCTACACCGTCAATATTTCTTATTCCCGCACGGAAGGCCGATCTTCCATGAGCACATAAGTGATTATTAACAAGAATAACATCACCAGCCTGAGGAGTAAATCCTGAATAAATCAAATGTCGGGCTTCTTCCCAGAACTCATGCAGTGTATTCTGCGCTTCATCAGACTGTCTGATGCTGGAATTGAAAAGCTGTTCAGCAGCATCGAATCTCATAAAAGGAAGGCTGTAATTGCCATACAATACAGAATCCAGGGTTTCTTCTTCACTGTTTCCCGTTTCCAGGTTGGCGTCTTTCGGAATTTTATAAATAGGATCAAAAAGAGCTCTGTACTTTTCCCCGATAGACTCATGAGAACGGATGGAATATAACGTTGAAGGGACCTGCTCTTCATTTCTCACATACATAAAGCTTAAAAAATCAGCCTGATGTTTCAGAAAAGCGTCTTCCGTATGGACATATAAATCTGTAGAAGATCCTGATCCGGTTTGCGTTTCCTTCATTTTTTCATCAGGAATGATGGCATGGATCAATCCGCCGCCTTTACGCTGCGAATAATATTGTACCGGTTTTGATGGAAGTGCGCCATGGATGAGTGCACATGCAAAGCCATATAAATTAAATTTTGAATAATCGGCCGCCTGCCAGTTGGGAGGAGTAGAGCCTATATTCTCCTGATCGATATCCATGAGTCCGGTAAAGATCAGTGCTCCATATTGATTTTTTGAAAAGTCACTCGCAAAATCAGCCGCTATATTTAAAATTCTCTCTGGTAAAAAATAAGACGCCAACTGATGGACATGTTTTATAAAATCACGGTTTTCATAAGTGTCATACTTTTTCTGAAGATGCAAAGCCGCATCTTTTATCATTCTTCTTTCCTGAGAGGTGACTTCTATGACCGTAGGAAGCAGTTTTACAGCTGTTAAACAGTCTTTATCTAAAATTTCTGTAGAATTCATTAAAAAAAATTTGGTGTTAAGTAATAATTTTTATCTTTGTTTTTAATTATTCTAAATAACAATAGCCGAGTCAAATTTAGTAATAATTACGTAATCACCAAATAAAATATAATAAAAAATGCAAAATTTAAAAACCTGACTATCAGATATATATAACCATATATCGAAAAAACCACAACAACTCACAGATTTAAAAAATCACATTACAAAACTTTTATGAACAACAATTTAATATCCCTAGAAACGCTCGCAAGCACCACTTCACCTCACATTTCGGGGAATTTTGGGAATATTTTTCATCCTGACAATTATGATCATTATCGTAATGCTGTCAACAGTACTTTAGACCTGGTTCAGGAATTTCTTCACAGAAACAACAAGCCTTTCAGTGGTATCGAAGCCAAAACAATGAAAGGAATGGTACAACAGATTGATCTTAATCAAAAACTATCCAATTATAATGAGCTGCTGGCTGAAGTAGATGAAATCTATGTGAAACATGCCACCGCTTTTCACTTACCACAATATGTAGCTCACCTTAACTGCCCCGTAGTAATTCCGGCATTGGCAGGTGAAATCCTTGTAAGCGCCATCAATTCTTCTCAGGATACTTATGATCAGAGCGCGGGAGGAACCTTTATGGAAAGAAAACTGATCGACTGGACTGCGGGTCAGATTGGATATAATACGAATGAAAGCGATGGTGTTTTCACCGCAGGAGGCTCACAGAGTAATTTAATGGGATTGATCATGATGCGTGACTGCTTTTCTCAGAAAAGATATAACCACAATATTAAAATGGATGGTCTGCCAGTGGAGGCAAGCCGTTTCAGGATATTTGTTTCCGATAAATCTCACTTCAGCAATCTTAAAAATGCATCCATTATGGGACTGGGTGAGAAAAGTATTGTTAAAGTTCCGACCGATGAACGTTTCCGTATGGATATTTCTCTTTTAAAGAAATACATTAAGAGGGAAGAGCAATTAGGAAATATTCCTATCGGAATCGTAGCGACAGCCGGAACTACAGACTTTGGAAACATTGATCCACTGGATGATATTGCCAATATTACAGAACACTATAACATCTGGATGCATGTAGATGCCGCTTACGGTTGTGCTTTATTATTAAGTGAAAAATACCGTGATCTTATCAATGGTATTGAAAGAGCCGACTCTGTAACGATTGATTATCACAAATCATTCTTCCAGCCGATCAGCAGCAGTGCTTTTATTGTGAAAAACAAAAAAGAACTGTTGATTCTTAAACACCACGCCGATTATCTGAATCCGAAGGAAATGGACGAGGAGGAAATTCCGGCACAGATCAATAAATCCATTACCCAGAGTACAAGAAGATTTGATGCGTTAAAACTTTGGTTTACCATAAGGATGATGGGGAAAGAACAGTTGGCAGAATATACAGACACGGTGATCGATCTTACCAAAGATGCTGCAGCGATGATCTCTGAAGATACTGATTTTGAACTTCTTTCAGATTCCGACTTAAGTGTTCTTGTTTTCAGATATGTAAATCCGGAAATCAGTGATCTGAATGCGCTGAATCAATACATCAAGATGAAACTGTTCTACAGCGGAGAAATCCTTGTAGCAAGTACAAAAGTGGATGGGAATTTCTATCTGAAGTTTACGTTCCTGAATCCGATTACGACTACGGAAGACATTCATCAAATTCTCACCACAATCAAAAATCATGGAAAAGACTTTAATTCAGAAAAATAGAACAGGAGAAAAAGCCCGGGAAATTACTTTCAGGATTCTATTGAACGGAATGCTGAGAGAACTGGGAAACGGAAAATTCTACCACGGCGTTCCGAAGTATGATCTTCTCACGGCAAAAGCTCTTCAGAACAGTGATTATTCATTGTTTATGAGATTTGAAATGAAGAAAAGCGGACTGTTTTTATTTGCTCCGGTTTCCTATCGTTCAGAAACTCTTTTTCATGAATACGGACCTGTTTTATGGGCGGTAGATCATCAAAATCAAAAAGTTTTTGAAGTGAATGATCAAAAGCTTACTGAACTGGTTTACAAAGAACTTTCTGAGACTACCAACGAAACGGGTTTCAGAAACTTTGTGGAAAGAATTCAAAGCAGCTTAAGAAATCTGGAACAGACAACAGAAGCTTGTCTTCAGGACGATCAGTTGTTGACCTATTCTTTCCTTGAATCTGAGCAAATGCTTCCTGCAGGCCACAATCTGCATCCTTTCACCAAATCAAGAATGGGATTCTCTGAGGAAGAACAGTTGTTATACGGCCCTGAATTCGGAAAAGGATTCCAGCTGGACTATTTCCTGATTCATAAAGACTGCATCACGGAAAAGTCTCTTCCGGGAATCTCGGCCAAAGAAATCTTTGAAAAATGGACTTCTTTACCGGAAAGCTACGATTTTGAAAACATCAATAATTTTTACATCGTTCCATGTCATCCATGGGAAGCACAATATCTTTTATCAACAGCAGAATACCCTGAAATGCTGGGTTCCGGGAAAATCATTCACATCGGACCTTTAGGAGAGGATTTTTATGCAACATCTTCCATAAGAACGGTGTATAATCCGGATTTCAGCTGGATGTTGAAATTTTCTCTGCATGTTTTAATGACAGGATCTGTAAGAACAAACAGCTTAAAAGATCTCAACAGAGGTTATGCTTCCGCTATCTGGTGGCAGCACGAAAAAGCTTCATTTGAAAATGACTTTCCGAATTTTAAATTATTACTGGAACCATCCACGTTAAGCGTTCATTATGAAGGGAAGAATATGGACAGTCTCAATATTCTGCTCCGTGAAAATCCTTTTTCAAATGAAGATAAAGTGATTCTGTTAGCAAGGCTTTGTCAGGATGAATCTACAGACGGATTCAATTTTACGGCGCATTTCTTTAAGAATGTTGCGAATCAACTGGGTGTAGATGCAGAAAAAGCAGCCATTATCTGGTTTGAAAAATACATAAATCTGTTGCTTTCCCCTTTGAACAGATTGTACAATCAATTAGGGATGGCGCCGGAAGTTCATCAGCAGAATCTGCTTGTACAATTGGATAATCAATTGCTTCCTCAATCTATTTATGTGAGAGACGGACAAGGTTATTTAATCAAAGAAAGCTTTAAAGGAAAATATGAATCTCTGATCAAAGATTATCCTGAAGTGGAAGATCTTTTCATCAGGGATGAGCGTCTTCTGGATATTATTTCTCACCATCTTCTGGTAAGTAACCTGAGCGCACTGATTGCTTCAATAGGTAAGACGGGACTGGTTAAAGAAAGAAGATTAATCCATATTCTGTACAGAGAGTTTGAAAATCTTCATGAAACTGAACCTTCCTCATTAACGGATTATGCTTTGAATCAAAGATATTGGGCAGTAAAATCAAACCTTCAGTCGGCGGTTGCTGATGTAGACGGAGGCGTGAACGCTTCTTCAATTTCTTATGCTACAGTTCCGAACCTTCTTCACAAGCACTTCTTCTCAGATCAATTAATCAATCCGCAGGGAACAGAGGTTTTCTTTAAGAGATACTTTCAGAAAGAAGACGTGACGATAAGTATGCGTCCTATAGATCTTGAAAACGACCTTGAAATGCTTCACGAATGGTTCAACCGTGAACATGCCGTAAAAATCTGGCAGATGAACTGGCCCATTGACGAATTGGAAACCTATTACAGACTGATGCTTCCAGGTGATGAAGCCCACAGCTATATCATTGCAGGAAACGATGAACCTTCATGCAATTTTGAGGTGTATTGGGCCTGCAGAGATATTGTAGGCGATTACTACGAAGTATTGCCTACCGATTACGGAACGCACCAGTTCATTGCACCTACAGATCCTAAAAAGAAATTTGTATCTCCATCTACGCAGTCTATGGTTGACTATGTTTTTGCACAGCCACAGGTAGGAAAAATGGTAGGCGAAGGATCTGTAGACTCGCTTGCGTCTATGATGAATAAAGCTCATGTAGGATTCAAAGTAGATAAAGTAATTGAAATGCCTCATAAAAAAGCCAATCTGAACTTCTGCTACAGAGAATGGTACTGGGAAAAATTTCCACAGAATAAAGAGGTACAAATCACCACAAACATCACAAAAAATGACTAACGAAGCCGTATACAATGTAATAGGCATAGGGATTGGCCCTTTCAATCTGGGACTTGCCGCATTATCCAATCCGATTCCGGAACTGAAAGCCCTTTTCCTGGACCAGAGAGATGGTTTCGACTGGCATCCGGGATTAATGATCGACCATGTAACCCTGCAGACTCCATTTTTATGCGACTGCGTATCCATGGCTGATCCTACGAATCCTTTGAGCCTTTTGAATTATCTGAAAGAAACCGGAAGACTGTATAAGTTTTTTATCAGAGAAGACTTTTTCATTCCGAGGAAAGAATACAACCGTTATTGCCAATGGGTGATTGAACAGCTTCCACAGTGCCGTTTTTCTACTCAGGTAGTGGATATTACTTATGAAGATGGTTTATATCATGTAACGACTATTCATACCAAAACCAAAGAAACTACGGTTTTCAAAACGGAAAGATTGATTTTAGGGACCGGAACCCAACCCCATATTCCTTCTTTCATTCCGAAAGATGATTCCCGTGTTATTCACACCAGTTCTTATCTGTATAGAAAAGAGGAATTGTTATCTCAGGGAAAGAAAATTGCCATTATCGGATCCGGACAGAGTTCAGCAGAAGTTTTTTATGACCTGCTTCAAAACAGGAATGAAGAAACACATCTGGGTTGGTATTCCCGTCCGGACAGATTTTTCCCTATGGAATATTCTAAACTGACACTGGAGCTTACTTCACCAGATTATGTAGACTATTTCTATAACAGAAGCGAATCTGCAAGAAAAACAATTTTAAGCAAGCAGCAGGCTCAGTTTAAAGGAATCAATTACGATCTGATCAACGATATCTACGATTTTATTTATGATCTGAATATCGACAATGCGGATCCTAATCTTACAATTATTCCTAATAGTCAGCTGAACAGAGTAGACAACAGCAATCCGGATTTCATCAATCTTGAGTTTACCCAACTGGAACAGGAAGTACCTTATGACCAGGAAGCGGATTATCTGATTCTTGGAACGGGATACCGCTATCACGAGCCTGCATTCTTGCAAAATATTCAGGATAGAATCAAAAGAGATTCCAGCGGATTGTTTGATGTCAACAGGAATTATTCAATAGACCATAACGGGGGCGAAATTTATGTTCTTCATGCCGAAGTTCATACCCACAGTTATATTTCTACCGATCTGGGAATGGCTGCGTACCGTAATTCCTACATCATCAATGATATTCTGGGAAGAGAGTATTATAAAATTGAAAAGAAAATTGCTTTCCAGGATTTTGATGTCGAAAAATATGCTGACTTACCAACTGCCAAAATTTAATTAAAAAATGAACACCAACTTAAAAAATACAATAAGCCAGGAAAACTGGAATCAGGCCAACAGAAACCTAATGGCCAAAACCATCGCAGAACTGATGCACGAAGAGCTTCTGAAACCTGTGGTAACCTTTGAAGAACAGGACGGATATACAGTTTTCAAGCTCGAAACAGGATTTGAAAATATTTCATACAGCTTCCGCGGACAGGAAAGAATGATGGATTATTGGCATATTGATAAAGACAGCATTACAAAAACAGAAAACGGTGAAGATTTATCTTCAGTAGATGTGGCGGCTTTCTTCCTCGAAATGCAGTCTGTTTTTGACTTAGATCCCTATACGATTGCAAGATACACGGAAGAATTACTGCATACGCTGTATTGTGATGCTTTAATCTTGTCAAAAGGAGTGATATCTTCAAAAGAGCTTGCTGATGCAGATTATCAGACGGTAGAGCATAATATGACCGGACATCCTTGGGTAATTGTGAACAAAAGCCGGTTAGGTTTTTCTCCAAAAGACCTGAAAACATTTGCCCCTGAAGCCGACGAGAATCTAAAAGTGATCTGGCTGGCTTCCCATAAAAGCAGATCTTCATTCCAGTCTTTGGAACATATTGACAGAGAGCAGTTTTATCGTTCCGAAATAGGAGACCTGCTGTATAATGATTTTCAGCAGCAACTGATCAGCGAAGGAAAAATTGTTGAAGATTATCATTTTATCCCTGTACATCCATGGCAGTGGGAGCACAAGCTTCAGATTCATTTTGCAGGGGATATTGCTTCCGGACTTTTAATACAATTGGGTGAGGGTAGTGACACCTACAGTCCGCAGCAGAGTATCCGTACTTTATTCAATGTAGATCATCCTAAAAAGAGATACCTGAAAACCGCTGTTTCTATTCTGAGTACAGGAAATATCAGAGGGTTATCACCTAAGCAGATGAAAATTGCTCCAGCCATTACAGACTGGGTAAAAGGCTTAATTAAGGATGATGCTTACCTTGAGAACAAAGAAACGATTTTCCTGGGAGAAGAAGCTGCTATTACTTATCTGCACCCTCAATACGGAGCTATTGCCAGCGTTCCTTATCAGTATAATGAATTCCTCGGAGCATTATGGAGAGAAAGTGCTGAAAACTATCTGAAAGAGGATGAACAAATGGTGACGATGGCTTCTTTACTGTATGTAGATGAAAGTGGAGTTCCATTGGTTCAGGCATTTGCTGAAAAAGCAGGAGTGAGCATTAAAGAATGGATTGAAAGCTATCTTGATGCTTATCTTACGCCTTTACTGCATATCTATTATACGCATTCATTATGTGTAACGCCACACGGAGAAAACATTATGGTGGTTTTGAATAACGGAGTTCCAAAAAGAATCGTAATCAAAGATTTTGTGGATGATATTGTACTTACTACAGAGGCTAGAGAAAAACTTCCTGCACACCTTGCAGATGGTTTGATTCAGTCTTCCAACAAAGAAAATATTCCATTGTTTATTTTGCTTGGCGTTTTTGATGCTTTCTTCAGATATCTGTCGAATGCTTTGCATACGTATTCCGGTTTTAAAGAAGAAAAATTCTGGGAATTGGTTCACAACTGTGTAGAAAACTATAAAGCTGAGAATACCCACCTTCAGGAACGATACGAAAAATATGACCTGTACGTGCCGGTATTCAAAAGATTCTATATCAACAGTCTGCGTCTGAAAAATAACGGTTACAGTGAAAACAAGGCATTTGCCATTCCGAGAAAAGACGGAGCGCTGCCTAACCCACTGTATCAGATTGCCAATAAAAATTCTGTAGCAGCAGTATGAGGAAATTCCTGCATATCTTAAAAGAAGGAGCGGTTTTTGCCTATGGGGCTGTCGCCGGGAAAAAAGTCGAGCTGACTTCCGGAAGCATCAACCGTTCCATCTTTAGTCTTGCCATTCCTATGGTGATGGAACTTGTCATGGAATCTGTTTTTGTGAGTGTCAATCTATTGATTATTGCAAAATTAGGCGACAAGGTTCTTGGGCTTGTGGGAATTACTGATAACTACATCAACTTCGCCTATGCCATCGCAGTAGGTTTGGGAATTGCAGCAGCAACCCTTACCGCCAGAAGAGCGGGCGAAAAAGATAAACAAGGAATGGGAAGAACAGCCCAATACATCATCTTGCTGGCTCTGTTTTTTGCAGTGCTTATTGGTGGGGTTTCCTGCTTTTTTGCATCAGAAATTGTTGATTTTCTGGGAATCAATGCCAGTACGGTAACCGAAGGAGTTTCTTTCTCGAGACTGGTCTTCCTGAGTATCGGGCTGGTGATTCTCCGCTTGTCTGTCAATGGGCTTTTCAGAGGGGCAGGTGATGCCGATATTGCCATGAAATCACTTTGGATCTGCCATATTTCCAATATCATCTTTGCGGTAATCCTTGTTTTCGGATTAGGATTTATTCCTGCTTTCGGATTGATGGGATTGGCGTATGCTACGGTTTTATCAAGGACATTAGGAGTTGTATATCAGGCATTCATATTCGCCACAGGAAAAACCAGCATCAGCATCAGAGTTCCTTTTCAGCTTGATCTTACATTGTTACAGAAGATTCTGAAACTCGCCTTTGGAGGATTGGTTCAGTATATCATTCCTACATCCAGCTGGCTGATTATGGTGAAAATCATCTCTACTTTCGGAACAACCGCGCTGGCAGGATACATTATTGCCCAGCGTATTGCTTCGGTCGCAACAATGCCTGCCTGGGGAATAGGAAATGCAGCAGGAGTGCTTACAGGACAGAATCTCGGTGCCGGAGAACCGGAACGTGCAGAAAAAACAGTCTGGAGAGCAGGAACCATCAACATGACATATCTGGTACTTGTAGCCTTATTCTGGCAGATTGCTGCTGAATATGTGGTGAAATTTTTCACTACAGAACCGGAAGTTGCCAGATATGCGGTTCAATACATCCATGTGGTCTCTATGGCTTATCTGCTTTTAGGATTCACCATGGTGATCAGCCGCGCTTTGAATGCCGCCGGAAACATTCTACAGGTTACATTACTGTACCTCGTCATGTTTTATGTGATTCAGCTGCCTATGGCTTATCTCTTAGGGGTAAGACTTCATTGGGAACTGAGAGGAATATTTACCGCTATCGTTTCTTCGGAAATAGTTTTGGCTGTGCTATTCCTCATGATTTTTAAAAATGGAAAATGGAAAACTATAAAAATTTAAAATGAACACTACAGAAGAATTTTATGAAATAATCGCCTCTGCCATCGCCATAAAGAAAGAATTGGTAGATGAAAAGCTAACGTATCAGGAAATCCCGGAATGGGATTCTATGTCTCATCTTCTGATCGTAGAAGCGCTTGAACAGTTTTATCAGATCAAGTTTGATTTTAACGATATTCTGGAGATGGGAACCGTCGGCAAGATTCGTGAAAAAATGAAAAAATACGATGTATTCGTAGAAAACTAAGCCTATGAAAATTTTAGAAAATGTAATTGCCAATAAGAACTTAAGGTTTACAGATGCTTCCACCGGTACAACAATACTGGTGGGAACACTGTACCGGTCTTTAGGCTTAAACCCGGTAGAAAAAGGGCTGCTCTTTTTATACAATGACAATCAGCTGTCAAGTATTGAAGTGCTCCTCAATTTTTACGGAACAACACACACCATTGCGGTATTGGGGCAGAAACTACATGAGGAATTCAAAGAACGTATTGAGGCAGAATACCGTCCGAAATACATCTTTGATCCGCAAAGAGAAGTCATTGAAGGATATACTCTGAAAGCATTCTCAGACAACATCAGCATCTTCGCAAAGGATGATTATAAGAGTGAAGTTACCATTCATCCTGACATCAAAATTCTTTTGAGTACTTCAGGGACAACAGGTGTTCCGAAATTGGTTAAATTATCTGATGAAAGCCTTTATCAGAATGCATTGAGCATCCTTCAGTACATGCCGATTCTGGATACTGATGTAGTTCCTTTAAACGTACCGATCAACTTTGTATACGGATTCTCTATTTTCACCACCAACTGTATGCGTGCCGGAAGAATCGTTTGTACGGATAAAGACATTATGCAGAAAGCATTCTGGGATGAAATGGAGGAGTATGGTTACAGTACTTTGGGTGGAGTTCCCTTTCTTTATGAAAACCTGAACAGAATAGGATTTTTCAGAAAAGATTCTCCAAGTCTCAGATATTTTACCCACACCGGAGGAGTGATCAACGCTGAATTGAGAAAAACTATTTTCTCTTATTGTCATGAGTTTAAAAAAGATTTCTTTGCGCAATACGGACAGACAGAAGCAGGCGGAAGAATGGCTTACCTTACCACAGAAGGATTACTGGAAGAAGAAACTTCTATCGGAACTCCTGTACATAATGGAAATTTCAGAATTGATCCTGAAACGGATGAACTTCTCTTTTCGCATACCAGTATTTTCGGAGGCTATGCCCATAAACTGGAAGATCTTGCCACTTATGAGCAGCCTTCTGTACTACATACCGGAGATACTGCCAGAAAAGGTGAAAACGGAATTTATTATATCACAGGAAGAATAAAGCGTATCATGAAGCTTTTCGGAATACGTCTTAATCTCGATGAGGTAGAATTTATCCTTAAAAATGAAATGCAGGGCAATACTTTCGTATGTCTGAATGCCAATGATAAAAAAATCGTGGTATTGTATGACAATCCGGAAATAGATCCTCAGATCATCACCGAAACCATTAAAAATAAACTGCGTATCAACCCCCAATATGTACGCACAGAACGTATAGAATCATTCCCATTATCACAAAACGGTAAAATAAACTATCCCCTGTTACAAAACTTACAGCATGAAAACATCTAAAACCCTTATATTACTTCTTGGTCTTGCTTTATCTTCAAATTCGCTTTCTGCACAACAGGGCGACAGAATTCATGGCAAAATCATGCTGTCTGAAAAAGCACCGGTAAAAAATGCTATTTTAAGACTTGTCAACACGTCTTATCAGGCAAAAACCAATAATTTAGGAGAATATTACTTTGAAAATGTGCCACCTGGAGAATATACGCTTCAGGTGGTTTTAAATGACATCGAACTGATGAGAGAACCCATCCACATTCAGAAAGATGTCTATGAAATCCCTGCGATCTACGCTCCTTTACACAATAATGTGATTGAAGGAATTACCGTATATGCAGTGAGCAGAAATAAATTTCTGGATAAAGACAGTACTTCAGTGGCTAAAATGCCTCTGAAAGTTCTTGAAAATCCACAGGCCTACACAAGTATCAACCAGCAGATTATGAAGGAACAGCTTACTTACGATATTTCGGAAGTATTGAAAAACGTTCCGGGTATGGTAAAAATGCAGGGTAGTCCGGGAAGAGGCTCCGGAGACGGAAGTTTCTACTACAGCCTTAGAGGTTTTCCTACCAAAGTATCGATGGTAGACGGAGTGCCTGCAACCACTAACGGAGAAATAGATCCTGCCGATCTTGAGCGTCTTGAAATCATCAAAGGTCCTTCAGGAACATTGTACGGAGGTGCTGTAACTTCCTTTGGAGGTCTGATTAACGCAGTAACCAAAAAACCGAAGGATTATTTCGGAGGAGAAGCTTCTTATCTGATGGGAAGCTACAACCTGAACCGTGTTACCGCTGATGTTTACGGACCGATTACAGAGTCCAGAAATATGTTATTCCGTTTGAATGCGGCATACCAGTATCAGAATGGTTTCAGGGATTCTGAATTCAGAAAATCATTCTATGTAGCCCCTACAGTCAGCTACCAGGTTAATGAAAGGTTGAAATTTAACTTAGGAGCTCAGATTTATAATTATGAAGGAACCAATACTCCGATTATTTTTCTGACCAGAACAAGACCCTATGTTGCTCATACACCAGATGAACTTGGATTCGACTGGAAACGATCTTACTCCAACAATGATATGACTTTAAAAGCTCCGTCTATCAATGTAAAAGCAGAGGCTAATTACAAAATTTCGGATCAATGGACTTCGCAAACGTTGCTTTCAAGAAACTTCAGAAAAACGGAAGGATTATATCAATATCAGTTTATCAGAGGGACAACCAGTGATGCTCTGCTGGAACGTAACGTACAGTGGCAGAACTCTGAAGCTTCTTCTACAAGTGTTCAGCAGAACTTCAACGGAGAATTTAATATCGGAAAAATTAAAAATAAAGTGTTGATCGGATTAGATTATTTAAATCAATCGATCAACAATAATCATTCTCCGATTGTAGTGTATGATTACATTGATGGGACAAATCCTACGGGGCCGGTAGTGGCACCGGTAACCGGAGTTTATGGTAATATATCCAGAGATCTGGCACTTCAGAAAATTCAGACTGCAACTCAGGCTGCTATTGTGGCAGGTAAAACGCCTTTGGTAAGAAATAGCAATTCATCCAACCTTTATGGAGCTTATATTTCAAACGTAACCTATATTACAGACCGTTTGATTACGCTTTTAAGCTTGCGTATGGATCATTACGAAAGTAAAGGACAGCTTAATCTGAATGATAACAAACGTACCGGTGATTTCAGTCAGACCGCATGGTCTCCAAAAGTAGGAATTGTATATCAGATCGTTAAAGATCAGTTATCTGCCTATGGTAATTATATGAACGGCTTCAGCTATACAGCTCCTGTTACCCAGCAGTTACCGGACTATAGCGGAGATATGAAACCACAGATGGCCAATCAGTGGGAAGTAGGAATCAAGGGAAATCTTTGGAGAAACAAAGTGAATTTCACAGTTGGATACTACGATATCCTTGTTGATAATATCCAGAGAGGAAGTGGCGTAATCCGTGACGGAAAAGAATACAACATTGTTGTTCAGGATGGAAAGCAAAGAAGCAAAGGGATTGAAATCGAAACCATCATGAATCCTGTTCAGGGATTAAACATCATGGCCGGATATAGCTATAACCACAGCAGATATGAAAAGGCTGATCCCGCTATAGATGGGCGCCGTCCGGAATCTGCAGGTCCTGCCAATGTATTCAATTCATGGATCAGTTATATCCTCCCAATCAAAGGACTTCAGGGACTTGGGTTGGGTTTCGGGGTAAATCGTGTTGGAAAACAGATTACCGGAAATAAAACCGTTACCGGGCAATTTTCATTTCCTGCCTATACTTTAGTGAATGCTTCCATTTCCCTTGAAAAAGAAAGATACAGATTAGGATTTAAAATGAATAACCTGGGCAATGCACAATATTTTGCAGGGCAGGGAGTGGTAGTCGCTCAGATGCCTCGTAATTTTGTTGCTGAGGTAAGCTTTAAATTTTAAGAATGAAGCTGAAGTTTAGAAAAATTGCCTATCAGTTACATCTATGGCTCGGACTAACGTCCGGGCTTATAGTTGTTACCATGGCTGCTACAGGATGTATACTGGCTTTCGAAGAAGAATTAAAACATATTGTTCATCCCAACCGATATTACGTTGAAAACATCGGAAGAACCAAACTTTCATTGGCTGAACTTACGGAAAAAGCAGAAAAAGCACTTCCAGAAGGTTTAAAAGTCAAAAGGGTAGTCATGTCTTCCGATCCCTCACGGACCTATGTATTCCGTATCTTAAAAATGGATAACGAAGCAAGGACGTATTGGGGAACTTATCTTTATTATTATCGAATTTATGTAGATCCTTACACCGGAAAAGTGCAGGAAGTAGAAGATGCCAAAAAAGACTTCTTTGAAATTGTCCTGGATCTTCACAGAAGACTTTTGCTGGGTGAAAAAATCGGAAAAGCGATTACCAGCTACTCCACATTGATATTTGCCGTGATTCTTCTATCGGGACTTGTGATATGGTATCCCCGAAAAATGAGTAAAGCCATGCTGAAAGGAATGTTTTTCATTAAAACAGCAGCCAATTGGAAAAGAATCAACTATGATGCTCATAATGTCTTAGGATTCTATGCCATCATTCCTTTACTCTTAATCTCTTATTCTGCATTGATATGGAGCTTTGAAGATGTAGATCAATGGGTCAAGAACACACTAAACGGAAACATTCCAACAGAAAAGAAAGTCAAAAGTACAATTCCTTCCGAAGAATTTTCAAACCGTGAAAATATCCTCAATCTCATCGGAAATACCATGGAAAAAGGATTGAAAGACAAGAAATCAGCACTTGTTAATTTTCCAAGATCGGAAGAAGGAACCTATTATGCTGAGCTGACTTATGACGGAAGACAGTATAGGAATGAACATTTTAATTTTGATCAATATTCAGGAGAAGTTTTAAAATCTCAATCATATAAAAATAAAAATATCGGATATGGAATCGCATTAAGAGAAAGAAATTATGATCTTCACACCGGAAGTATCCTGGGACTGACCACCAGAATTATTTATTTTCTGGCAGCCATTATCGCACTATCACTCCCGATTACCGGTTTTATTATCTATTTGAATAAGAAAAAGAAGAAACCAAACCATAAGAAAAACAAAGTAATTTTTCCTTCTCATCATTAATAAAGAGAAGAGGTTATCTCAAATGACAATAATCCGACCTTTGTCATTCTGACGAAGGAAGAATCTCATTAATAAATTAGGTTAAGAGATTCTTCACTACATTGCATTTCGTTCAGAATGACACTTTTGAAATAACCTCTTTGCTTTTCCATTCAAAAGTAAAAATAACAGTATAAAATTTTATTGAAGATAAAATCCTCGCGCCTTAAAACGCATTGTTTTAGCCATTATTTGCGTCTTCGCGTTTTCCAACAAATAAATAATCAGCTTATCAATCCTTTCACATTCTTCGAAAAAACCTCAATCCCTTTATTCATCTCATCAAAATTAAGATCTCCAAATCCTAAACGCATTGCCGTAAGAACTTTATTCTGATACAACAGTGTTTTAGGAATAAAAAGATTATCCCTTGCACAATTCCGGCTCAGCTGCATTAGATTCAATGGGATATTCCATTCCAGCCATATGGCCAGCCCTCCGGAAGGTTTTTGAAAAGAGATAAAATCACCCAGATTCTCTTCCAGCAACAAAGAAAAATAATCACGCCTTTCCTGATACACTTTTAATGACTTTTTCAGATAACGGTTGATTTCTCCCTCTGCAATCATTTCTCCTAATGCCCTTTCCATCAGAATATCTCCCTGACGGTCGATGATCCCCAGATATTTACGCATCTCTGTCATCAGATTCTCTGGAGCAACAATAAATCCTGTCCTGAATCCCGGAGCCAAAGACTTTCCAAAAGAGCCGATATAGATCACCATTCCGTTCGTATCCGCACTGGCTAAAGGAAGAATGGGGCTTTTATCATAATGAAATTCATAATCATAGTCGTCTTCCAGGATAATAAATCCGTATTCATTCGCTAATTCCAATAATTCAAATCTTCTCTGTGCACTCAAAGCAACGGTAGTAGGATAGTGGTGGTGCGGTGTCAGATAAAGCATCCGGATTTTCTGCTTTTTACAAGCTTCGCGAACGCTTTCTACTATAATTCCTTCTTCATCAATCGGAATCGAAACAATATCAACCCCAGATTTCATAAAGATCATATTAACGGAAAAATAGCTTAAAGCTCCTACTAATACGGTATCACCTTTGGAAAGAAGAATCTCGGAAACAATATAAATACTCATTTCCGTGCTTCTGGTAATAAGGAGATTATTCTTAGAAATAGGAAGTCCGCGGGAAAGATTCAGGTATTGGGATAAATGTTCTTTAAAAAATTCACTTCCGTCATGATTATAATGCCCAAAAGCTTTCTGGCTGGATTTGCGTTTCAGGATAGAACTGTAAAACCGTGAATGCTGTCCGATTTGCGTTAAGCGGATATCCGGTACCCCATCATTAAAGACATATTCACAATTGGAATGCTCGAAAGGATTATCTAAAATATTGGATGTTTTAAATGAAAAACCAGTCGAAACAGGGTAGTTCTGAAGGTTATTTTGCTTAAAATGATTCAACTTAACAGGTTTTTCCTGATCTTTTCCAATCACAAAAGTTCCTTTGTTGGGAAAACTCTCCGTCCAGCCCTGCGCAGAAAGTTCATCATACACTGCAACCGCTGTATTTCTATGGATTTCCAGCATTTCACTGAAAGTTCTTGTCCCCGGAAGCTTGGTTCCGAAAGGCAAAAATCCCCGCTGAATCGCATTGATCAGCTGATTAGCGATCTGCAGATAGATAGATGTTTCTGATTTTCTATCAATTTTTATAAAACTTTCGTAAGGAATTTTAACCGGACTATCCATAATATCAAAACTGGCACCATACAACCATCCGGCAATATACTACTTTTGACATCAAAATAAAAATCTATGGAATTTCATCATCTGTTAAAAAAAATTGTACAGGAAGGAAGTACCCACGCCAAATGGCTGAACACGCTTTCATTTATGGAAAATGCCGGTGCAAGAAAAATATCAAAATGTGAACATCCAACATTAGTTTCTCAAATCCAGCTGAAACACGCTGCTGAAGAACACCGCCACGCTTATTATTTAAAAAAGCAGATTGGGAAAATAAACCCTGAATTATGCAAAACCTATGAAAGCACAGAACTTCTGGCTCCTATCGCAACAAGCCAATATCTTCACTCATTAGATATTAAAGCCTGCCGTTATCTTCAGGAAGCTTTCCAACTTAATAAAACAGATATCAAATATGCTGCCTATCTTTTCGTAACCTATGCTATTGAGGTTCGGGCGGATGAACTTTACCCTGTTTATCAGCAGGCACTTACCGAAGCTTCTTCTAAAATTATGGTAAAATCCATTATCCTTGAAGAAGAAGGACATCTGGAAGAAATGATTCATCAGCTCAATGAATTCTCACCAGACTGGAAACACCATGCAGATCATATTCTGGACATAGAAAAAGAACTGCATAAAGAGTGGATTAATGCGATTACAGAAGAAGTAGCTCAATTAAATTATGCTTAGCAATACTTCCCATTTTCAGGAATCCCTTGATAAACGAAAAGAGAAGGGAATCTTAAGAAGTTTAAGGCTTCAATCAGATGGAATTGATTTTTATTCCAATGATTATCTGGGGTTTACAAAAAGTAAAGACCTTCAAAAATTACTGCTACAAAAGATTATGGACAACCCTCAATTGCTTTCGGGAAGCACAGGTTCAAGGTTAATTAGCGGAAACAGTGATATTGCAGTTTCAGTGGAAAATGAGATTGCGCAGAAACATCATTTTGAATCGGCATTGCTCTTCCCATCCGGATATAATGCCAACCTTGCTTTGTTTTCAACGCTTCCCAGCCGTCATAATGTCATTATTGTGGATGAACAGATTCATCGGTCAGTACATGATGGCTGCAAACTATCCAATGCTAAAAAACTGAAATTCAAACACAATGATATCGAAGATCTTGAAAATATTTTAAAAAGACAGAAAGGACATTGTTATATCGCGATAGAAAGTCTTTATTCGATGGAAGGAGATTTTGCTCCTGTTCAGGAAATCGCTGCCCTTGCCAGCAAATATAAATCTTCTTTGATTGTTGATGAAGCCCACGCCTTCGGCGTTTTTGGATATGGATTGATTGAAAAATTACAGTTACAGAACCATGTTTCAGCAGCTTTGGTGACCTATGGAAAAGCTCTCGGGGCTCATGGAGCAGCTATTCTCTGTACTGAAACAGTGAAATCTTATCTGATCAATTTTGCGAGTCCGTTCATCTATACCACATCAGCACAGGATTTTCAATGGATGAGTATCAAAACAGGATATGAATTTTTAGATCAAAATCATGAACTAGCTGAAAAACTTCAGAATAACATCAAAGTTTTCCGAAGCAGTAAATTACAGTCTCCATCGGCAGAAACAAGTCCAGTGCAGGCTGTACTCATTCCTGATAACCAAATACTTAAAGCAGCGCAGAATACTTTATCAGAGGAAGGCTTTTTAACTTATGCTATATACAGTCCCACAGTAAAAGAAGGAAGCGAACGCTTGAGGATATGCCTTCACAGCTTCAATTCAGAAGAGGAAATTATAAAACTGACAGGAATTATTAAAGAATTTATTTAAAACAAAAAATAAACTTTTAATACCGGATCACGAATCCCGAACCCCGCATCACGAAAAACATGAAACTATTTATAACAGGAATAGGAACCGAAATAGGAAAAACAGTTTGCTCAGCCGTTTTGGTTCAGCATTTTAAAACAGAATACTGGAAACCGATACAATCTGGTGATCTTCATTATACAGACAGTCATAAAATTGAAGAATGGACAGACACCAACTTTTGCCATCCGGAAACTTACCGTTTACAGCTGGCAGCTTCACCACATCAGTCTGCAAGAGAAGAAAATATCACTATGAATCTGAATGATTTTCAACTCCCCAAAACAGCAAATCCACTCATTGTAGAAGGAGCCGGGGGTCTTATGGTGCCCATTTCAGACACTACATTTATGATTGATCTGATTGAGGAATTAAACATTCCTGCAGCGCTGGTTGTAAGAAACTACCTGGGCTGTATCAACCATAGCCTGCTTTCAATCTTAGCCTTACAACAGAGAGAAATTCAGCTGGAATATTTAATTCTTAACGGAGATTTTCCGGAAGATACAGAAAGAGTAATCTGCAGTTTTATCGAAAAAGAAACAAAAGTTATAAAGATCCCGGAAATCAGAAATACGGATAAGGAATCTGTACAACATGCTGCAAAGCAATTAGTAATAACAAAATTATGATAATGGATACAAAAACAACATTGAGAAACAACTGGACTAAAGAAGAAATCGAAGAGATTTACCACCTTCCTCTGATGGAACTGATTTATAAAGCAGCCACCATACACCGCGAATGGCATGATCCTTCCGAAGTGCAGATATCTACTTTATTATCCATCAAAACAGGTGGATGTCCTGAAGACTGCTCTTATTGTGGACAGGCAGCCCGTTATCACACGGATATTAAAGTACAGGCTTTATTACCTACAGAAACTGTAATTGCTCACGCTCAAAAAGCGAAAGACTCGGGATCTTCAAGATTCTGTATGGCAGCAGCATGGCGTGAAGTTCGTAATAACCGTGATTTTGACAGGGTGATTGATATGGTGAAAGGAGTAAACGAACTTGGCCTTGAAGTTTGCTGTACATTGGGTATGCTTACCGAAGAACAGGCCATCAGACTTCAGGAAGCTGGTTTATATGCTTACAATCACAATCTGGATACTTCTGAACAGTATTATGAAGAGATCATATCTACCAGAACTTTCGACAACAGAATCAACACGATAAATAACGTAAGAAAAGCTGGCATCACCGTGTGTTCCGGAGGAATTATCGGACTTGGAGAGACCCACAGAGACAGAATTTCAATGCTTTTAACGTTGGCAACAATGCCTAAACACCCGGAATCAGTTCCCATCAATGCATTAGCAAGAGTAGCGGGAACACCATTAGCCGATAATGAAAAAGTAGATATCTGGGAAATGGTAAGAATGATTGCCACCGCAAGAATCGTAATGCCATCTTCCATGGTGAGATTAAGCGCAGGACGTATAGAAATGACTGAAACAGAACAGGCATGGTGCTTTATGGCAGGAGCCAATTCCATTTTCACGGGAGAAAGAGAAACCTTATTGGTAACGCCTAATCCAGGAGTTTCTGAAGACATGCAGATGCTGCAGACCTTAGGATTGAGACCTATGATGAAAAAAGAAACATGCTGTTAGTAAATTATAAACGATAAATAATGAGTGATGAGCTGGATTATTAGTATTATGATTTTTATCGCAGCATTGATATCTGATTTCATCAATACTAGTATTAGTTTTTAACGCTAAGGTTCGCAACGAAAAATTTTTAATTCTGAAAATATTTCGCTCGCAAAGGCATTCTATTCAGCAAGGCAAGAGGTTTCTTATTGCTGAGTGAAACGCCATTGCGAACTCAAAACAACAGTATGCAAATTGAAAAACTTAGCGATCATAGCGTTGAAATTTAAAAAAATTATCACTCATTAACTTTTTAGATCAATATATGAATACATTAACCAAAGAAATCAGTCTGCAGGAGAGAGATAAAGCGGTCAACTGGCATCCGTACACCCAGATGAAAACAGCTGATGATGCCATTCCTATTGTAAAAGGAAAAGGAATTTATCTTTATGATACCGCAGGAAAAAAATATCTGGATGTCGTTTCTTCATGGTGGGTAACTCTACATGGACATTCTCATCCATATATTGCCCAACGTGTTTTTGAACAGTTAAATACTTTAGAGCAGGTTATTTTTGCAGGATTTACCCATGAGCCGGCAATACAACTTTCAGAAAATCTGCTGAAACTTCTGCCTGATAGCCAGGAAAAAGTCTTTTATTCGGATAATGGCTCTACCGCAGTAGAAGTTGCTTTGAAAATGTGTATTCAATATGCATACAATAAAGAGAAAAAGAAGACGAAGATTTTAGCTTTTAAAAATGCGTATCACGGAGATACCTTCGGAGCCATGTCTGTAAGTGGAAAAAGCTTCTGGACAAAACCTTTTGAAAGCATGCTGTTTGAAGTTGTTTTTATAGATACGCCCGATGCAGAAAATCTGGAAAGCCTGCAGAAACAGATTAAAGAATTAGCTGATGAAGTGGCTTGTCTTATCTATGAGCCATTAGTTCAGGGAGCTGCCGGAATGCTGATGTATAAAGCTGAGGACCTTAGCCAGCTGATGAAATTCTGTAAAGAAGAAGGCCTTCTCATGATCCAGGATGAAGTTTTTACAGGGTTTGGAAGAACAGGTAAACTTTTCGCAGCAGATTATCTTACGGAAAAGCCGGATATTATGTGTTTTTCAAAAGGATTGACAGGAGGAACGATGCCTATGGGAATTACGACCTGCTCCAATGACATCTATGATGCTTTCCTTTCTGAAGACCGCTATAAAACCTTATTTCACGGGCATTCGTTTACAGCCAATCCTTTAGCCTGTACAGCAGCTCTTGCCAGTATGGAATTACTATTGACAAATGAAACTCAAATGAATATCAACCGCATCACTCATCAACATTCAGAGTTTGTGAAAGCACTTGCTTTGCATCCTCATGTAGAAAAGGTTCGTCAGATCGGAACTATTTTAGCGTTCGATTTCAAAACCGGGAATGATACTTCTTATTTCAATGAAATAGGGAAGAAGCTTTACAATGAATTCTTACAGAGAGGGATTATCATGAGGCCGTTGGGAAATGTAATATACCTGGTTCCGCCATATTGTATTACTTCCGAAGAATTGGATTTTGTTTATCATAATATTATGGAAGTTTTGGATCAGTTTAGAGAATAAACGATCCGTTCCGGTAATAATTATTTTTAATTTTTTTAATGTACCTTATAGGTTTTCACAACCTATAAGGTTTTTATGTTGAATGTAAGCACCTGTATTTTAAATTTCCTGTTCTGATTTCTTCAAAATAGTTATCAATTCTTTTAATTCATCCTTATTGAATTCCAGTAAGTTATGATTAAAATGATTGGATGGAATTTTTATATAATTCACCCACGAAGAAAGTTTTTCACGGTAAACACTTCCGAATTCAATATTACCCATCGTTACAAACTTATATCTGGTTTCCTGGCCAGCTTTTTCACTTTCTTTCTGTTCCATAGTCTGAAGAGCCTGGATCAGTTTTCCCAATTCATTTTTATCAATGGTGAGTGTCTTTTTGGAGACTTCATCAAAAGTTTCATATTCATACATGATTCCCAGAAGAGTATCCGAAGAATTTTCTGAAACATCTTTCGTTACAATTTTTTGAATATTCAAATTTTTAAACTTACCTAAATTGATGATTTTCTTTTCAATTAATGTTCCTTTTCTTGAATTGACAGTTAGGCCGCGGGATGTTGTGTTGGATCTTTGAATCGTTGGCGGAGGCACTATCTGTGCAGTTACCCATGTGCCTATTGCGCAGGAGATCAAAATAATAATTCTTTTCATTTGTAAAAATTGTTATTAGTTTTATACCATTAAAATTATACGATAATTTTCAACAATATATAAAATATTAAATAAATAGTTTTATCCCTATTCATTTCCCCATGAATGCAATTCCAAAAGAATAGGGCCCAGCTTCCGGCCTTTTTCAGTCAGTTTATAATAGACTTCCGGTGGGAAATTGTAAACTTCAATCCTTTCAATAATACGGTCTTCTTCCAGCTGTTTCAATTGCTCTGACAGTACTTTCTTGGAAACACGGGGCATAGTACGCCAAAGTTCCGCAAAGCGGACCTGGTCATCTTCAAAAAGGTTGTGCAGAATCAATGGTTTCCATTTCCCTGAAAGAATATCCAGGCTTCGTCTTAATCCACAGTTTTTAAATTCCTCAAAATTCATAAGTCAATTGAATATATATGGTTAACTTTTTGGTAACCTTCGATTGTTTTGCTGTTATTAGGTAATACATTTGTCAAACAAAAATACCCAAAATGAAATTACAATTATGGCGCAATGCAACATTAGTACTGAATATTGATGGAATTTCTATCCTGATAGATCCGATGCTGGGTGACAAAGGTTTCAGGGGAAAAATGCCCATGACAGACAGTGAATTACTCAATCCTCTCGTAGACCTGCCTTTTGATAAAAAAGAATTAAATAAAAAGTTAGAAAGAGTAGACGCCGTTGCCGTAACCCACCTTCATCCTGATCATTGGGATGACGCTGCCATTGAACTCCTTGACAAGAATATTCCGCTCATCTGTTCCGATGTTATTTCAGGACAGATTGCAGAACAAGGCTTCACCAATATCATTGTTCTGAAGGATCATCTTCAATGGAATACTATTGAAATATCTAAAACCAAAGGCCGGCACGGAACCGGGGAAATCGGAGAGAAAATGGGAATCGTAAATGGTTTTGTTTTTAAAAAAGAAAATGAATCCGTTTACATAGCAGGAGACACGATTTGGTATGATGAAATTGCATCAGAAATTGAAAAACATCAGCCACAGCACATCATTGTAGCGGGTGGAGCGGCAACTTTTTCCGTAGGAGATCCTATTATTATGACCAGTGAAGATATCATAAAAGTATGTGAATCTGCTCCGGAAGCCACTGTTTGGGTAACGCATCTGGAAGCCTTAAGCCACTGTAGGGAAGACAGAAAATTTATTCAGAAAAAGATCCTTGAAAACGGATTAGCGGGAAGATGTTTTATACTTGATGACGGTGAAGAAGTAAGCCTGAAATATCTATGAAATAAATAGCAGGAGTTCTGGCTTATTTTTTGAATATTCCCTGATAAATAATGTGTATGCTGTCAGTTTTTCTCTTAAATCTTGATTGGAAAGAATTATTATTAGGGCATGAAGAGTGGTCTTTTCTTTTAGAGATCATTCTTCGTACCATGATTATGTTTCTGGCTATTATTATCGGGCTTAGAATTTTGGGAAAAAGAGGGGTAAAACAGCTCTCAATCTTTGAATTGGTAGTCATTATCGGCCTGGGATCAGCAGCAGGAGATCCTATGTTTAATAAGGATGTCGGAATTATTTCTTCCCTTATTGTTTTTATTGTTATCATTCTCCTGTATTCTATTGTGACCCATTTTATCGGAAAAAGTAAAAAATTTGAAAATCTGGTGGAAGGAAAGTCCATCTGCCTGATAGAAAATGGTGAATTCTCCATTAAAAATTTTCAAAAAGAAAATCTCGGAAGTGACGAATTCTTTGCAGAACTGAGGCTAAAAGGAGTGTCGCAGCTTGGCCAGATTGAAATGGCCATAGAAGAAATATCAGGAGAGATCAGCGTTTTCTTTTTAGAAAATGAATCTGTAAGATACGGGCTTCCTATTATGCCAGACTCATTACATAATCCGTTACAATATATTCATGAAGACAAACATTATTCTTGTATATTCTGTGGATACACAGAGCATAAAAAAGCAGGTAATGCCGGAAGCTGCCCAAGATGCCAAAAAGAAGAATGGGTAGCGTCCAGCAATAAAAGACGGGTGACCTGACCTTTAACTTTCCTAATCCTCAACACATTTATTTCTTGCCGCCTTCATTCCAAAATACAGCATCAGCAGTACAGCAAAGCTTAACAGATAGAATGAACTGTTCCAGGAAATATCCCAATCATGCAATTTTCCAAACAACGGAGGCCCGAATGCAGCAATCAGATATCCTACAGACTGAGCCATTCCTGATATTTTAACCGCATTACTGCTGTTTTTCGTTCTCGTGGAAAAAAACAGGATCGACAGGCTGAAAGACAATCCATTAGAGATACCAATAATCACCGCATTTGCATAAATCCACTGTGATTTCAGGAAGACAAACATCATGGTACTGCCAAACATCAGAGCACAAATAAAAAGAATCAAAAACCTCTGATCTTTCATTTTACTGGCAATAATCGGACAGCAGAATGTCACAGGAATCATCGTAATCTGAATGACAAAAAATACCCAGCCCGAACTTTCTCCCTGCATATGAAAATCAGCAAGAAAGGAAGGAAGCCATGCTACCAGGCAATAATAAAATAAAGACTGCAGTCCCATAAAAATACTGATATTCCATGCCTGGGCAGATTTGAACATATTAAAATTTGAAGTACTGAGCGCTGTTTTAGGTAGGGCCGGATTTCTTTTGTTAAAAATAAATTCCAATGATAAAACAAGGAAACCCAATGCGGCAATCACCAGCCATATTCCCAGAGAGCCTTTCCATCCAAAACCTGTCAGTTCTCCTATTTTCACGCTGAATCCGGAAGCTAAAGCTGCTGTAAGATTCATAGATACCGCAAAAATTCCTGTCATAAGACCTATCTGCTTCGGAAAATTATTCTTAACATATCCCGGAGTGACTACATTTCCAATGCATATTCCCAAACCAATGAAGATAGAACCCAAAAACAAAAGCCATAGAGATCCGGTGATTCTCAAAAATAATCCGAAGCTTAAAATAATCAGGGAATACATCAGAAGCTTACTGATTCCAAACTTATTAGAAAACCTGCTCACCAGTACAGAACAGGCAGCGAACATAAACAGTGGAATAGAAGTGAGCAGGCTCACCTGAAAATTATCCAGTTGTAAAGCATCTCTTACTTCTCCGAGAACAGGAGCCACCGCAACAATCGGCGAGCGGAGATTGCTGGAAATTAAGATAACAACCAGAACATTAATGATTAATAAAACATACGAAGCATTCTTCTTTACTTCACTCTTCATCATAATAAAAACTTTTGTACAAAATTAACGTAGTAAATTTGTTTAATTTTGCCAAAGTTTTAACCTGAAACGACATGAACGCTAATGACAGTATAAAAATAGATGACCTCAAAAAACCATATTTTGTATGGTTTGAAGAAAACTGGGTGCATGATAATGTTCTGCATCATCATCAGAAAGGGCAGCTTGTGTATGTAGAGAGCGGTTTTCAGTATATTACCATTGAAGAAAAAATCTATCTCCTTCCCCAGAATCATGCAGTATGGATACCTCCCAATGCTGTCCATAAAACCAATTCCCATTCTGAAAAAATCAAACTGATGATCATGTTTGCGGACATCAGGACCGAAGAAGCTTTTTATCATAAAGTGAACGTATTTTCTGTTCCGCCTGTTTTGAAGGAAATGATAAAATATGCAGAGAAATGGTCCAAGCTGATGACTTCGGATCATAATGAGAATCTGTTCCTGAAAGCAATGTTCAACGAACTTCCACGGTTTGTAGAACATTCCCTGACTTTTCATATCAGCCTTCCGAAAGATAAACGTCTTGATAAAGTTATAGAACATCTGCATAATCATTATCGTCATGAAATCAACATGGAAAAGCTGAGTGATACAGCTCTTCTGTCTTTCCGTACACTGGAACGTATTTTCAAAAAAGAAACAGGTCTTACCCTAAGCAAGTATCAGCAAATGCTACGTATCATCAAAAGTCTGGAATATTTGAGCTCCGGGAGTCTTACGGTTTCAGAGACGGCTTATGAAGTAGGATACAAGAGTGTTCAGGCTTATACCAGAAGTTTTCAGGCTGTGATGAAGTTCAGACCGACTGATTTTATTAAAACCATTCAATAGATTTTAAACCTGTATAAAGACAGTTTAAATTTGTCAAAAAGAAGAGTTATTAACATTATAAAACTTCTCCTATTCCTTTAAACAAAAGCAATTAGTAGGATCGAAAAATAAAATATTTCACATTTCCACCATTTTTCCACTTCAATAGTCAATATTCAATTATGATATTGTTGAAAATAAAAAGGTCTCCACGAATGGAGACCTTAAAAAAACACAAATGATGAAAAAAAATTATTTCGATTCACAAATATAAACAAAAATCATGTTATGTAAAACATCATAAGCTTATTTTTTTTAAAAATTATGGATTTTATCAAAAAATAATTATTTCCTAAATCTTTCCTGATTTCTTTGAGATTCCGAAATTAGCAATACAAAAACCTATGCTAATAAATATAATTCGCCATCTGAAGAATTGTACACACGATTTTTAACCAAAATAAAGAAATACCAAAAAGTGAATTATTGTCAAAATATATCTTACCTCGGCTAGTATTCAAACAGTTGTTTAACTATTTATATGATCCTGCGCATAAATTCTGTACGTTTTTTATGCTACTTTGCTTAAAAATCTAATATGATTCCAAAAATACTTAAGGGTGTTCCTGCACAAAAATCAGGAGGCTTTCATGACACGGAAAGCAGAAAAGTATTTGACCAGGCTCTGATTCCGGAAAAATTTGAAATATTAAAAAAAAGATTTTTTTCAGTTAATCAATGGGAAAGCTACAGCGGGAAGGCGTTTGCGGCATTTAAACTGTATAATT
Source organism: Chryseobacterium sp. AG844 (assembly GCF_003182335.1). NCBI lineage: Bacteria > Pseudomonadati > Bacteroidota > Flavobacteriia > Flavobacteriales > Weeksellaceae > Chryseobacterium > Chryseobacterium sp. AG844. The sequence goes on from NZ_QGTV01000023.1 coordinate 27,586, forward strand.
TTAATGGTGATCCTGTCGACCGCGAACCTCTGATAGGAGATTTTATCCGGATTGATATTCCTGGCCCGGGAGAAGCAGAGGCAAAAGGATATGATTGGGTAAAAATAATAGATATCTGTTTCTATGAGGATAGTTTTTCAGAGAGCCTATCCATAACATGCGAACCTTCAGTAAATCCTCAAAATAAGAAAAGCGGTCACATTGCTCATTTTTATAGTTCTGCAGCCAGCTCAACCTTCATGATATCCAGAAGTACCAATTATCTACAAGCAGCGGTATATGGCCGAAATGAAAGACCTAACCGAAATGCTAAGTTTCTGGATGTCATCAGAAATTTCGCGATTGCTATAGGCGGAATGATGGGAATTGCAAAAATACAATGGAAACAGCTTACTGATAGTTTTCTCGATTTTGATTAAATGGCTGTCCCTTTTTTGACTTAGATCAAAGTTTTGTGTTGACTGTTCGGAGACCTTTGCACCCGAATATTTTAAACAAAATTTATGAGTACAACATTAGAAAAAGGACAGACTATTAATTTCTATCAGGCAACCGCTCCTATTATCATTTCGGTATTTGCGGTCTACCTTACCATAGGAATTGCTTTGGGAGTACTTCCCAGGTTTGTTCAGAACACATTAGGCTTTGACAGCATTATTGTAGGACTTGTGATTGGTCTGCAATCATTGTCAACACTTTTAACCCGTGCCTATTCCGGAAAAACTACAGATACCAAAGGGGCAAAGAAAAGTAAAATGTCGGGTGTAATACTGGCTGTTATTGCTGGGATTATTTATGTACTGACAGTATTATTCCAAGCTAATCCTATCCTGGCCCTTTCCTTCCTTTTAATAGCAAGAATTATTCATGGGATTGGCGAAAGCTTCCTCGTTACCGGTGCATTAACCTGGGGAATAGGTCTCGTAGGACATTCCAACTCAGGGAAAGTAATGACCTGGAATGGTATTGCCATGTATGCGGGAATTGCAATCGGAGCTCCCATCAGTATCTGGTTAAGTAAAGAATACAATATTCTGTCTGCTTTTCTTCTTATTGCCTTACTTCCGCTGGTGAGCTGGCTTTCCACAGCAAAACTTCCTTCTATTCCCGTGGATAAAGATCATGTAAGAACTCCTTTCTACAAAGTAATTGGTGCCATATCGGGTCAGGGTTTAAGTCTTGCTTTTTCATCCATGGCTTTTGGATGTATTGCTTCTTTTATTGCATTATTTTTCTCACAAAAAAATTGGGGTGATGCTTCACTTGCCTTTATGATCTTCGGAGCATGTTATGTGCTGACCAGAATTTTCTTTGCTTCTTTTCCAGATAAATACGGAGGTTTTACAATAGCCTTGATCTCTCTGATTATCGAAGTGGCGGGACAAATGCTGATCTGGACTTCTGCTTCCAAAACATTGGCTATTATCGGATGTGGATTAACAGGGGTTGGATTTTCATTGGTATTTCCGGCTTTGGGAGTTCTCGCCATTCAAAAAGTAAAACCGCAGATGAGAGGAACAGCGCTAGGAGCCTATGTCGCATTTGTTGATCTTTCATTAGGGTTGGCAGGTCCCATTGCAGGGTTAATTGCCGGTTGGTTTGATTATCAGACTGTATACCTGTTCGGAGGCATCAGCTGTATCATTGCAATGATTATTTTACTGTTTAACAAAAAATAAAAATGGAATATTCACTAACATCTCAAGTAAAAGAAACGAAAAAAATACGTTCTGTATTTACCGTTAAAAAGAAACTCTTTATTACACCCCATTTAATCCGTGTTATATTTGATATTGATGAAAAACAGGCTGAACTATTGGCGAATGTTAAGTCCGGATCTAATAATAAAATCTTTATCCCCACTGAGGAAAACATCATTCTGATCAGAACCTATACCAATAGAAAAATTGACCTGGAAGAAAAAGAACTGAGTGTTGATTTTGTAGCTCATGGTGACAATGGACCAGCTTCTGCATGGGCATTAAAGGCCAAACCAGGAGATCTATTGGAAATAGGTATGAAAGAAAGTTCAAAACCATTAGTTCCGAATGCTGATTTTTACCTGCTTGCAGGAGACGCAACGGCACTGCCTGTGATTTGTGCCATTGCAGAACAGTTTTCCTTCCTATGTAAGAGCAAAAATAATATTGGAGGTGGCAGATAAAGAGGACGAACTGATCTTGTGTTCTGCAGCAGATTTATCTGTAGAATGGCTACACAATCCTCATCCTGAGCAGGGAAGCAAGCTTGCAGAAGCAGTGAAGTCTGTGCAGTTTCCACTCGGAGTATTAAAAGAATATGTTTATATCGCCGCAGAATATTCCACTGTACATGAGCTTCGTACTTACTTCAAAACAACACTGGAATGGGATCCGCATGGCATGTACATTTGTTCATACTGGAAAGCCGGGCAGGCAGAAAACTCATAGTTAGAACCGAATAAAAGAAGTAAGCAAAGCCATTTATTACTATTTTTGCTTACATGCAGGAACTTTTAACGTCATACATCAACAATAGAATATCAGTAACGGATACAGAAATGGAAACAATTCTGTCCTATTTCAGACCTGTCCAATTAAAAAAGAATGAAATACTCCTTTCCAACGGGCAAAACAGCCAGAGAACATTTTTTGTTGTAAATGGCTGTCTCCGTATATTTTTTATCAATGAAGAAGGGCAGGATTCTACCCGGTATTTTGCTTTTGAAAATCAGTTTGCCACTGCACTTACCAGTTTTATTACTTCTGAACCCTCTGAGGAATTCATAGAAGCCGTAGAGGATTCAGAAGTATATTATATTAGTCATAAAAATTTTTATCACCTTCTGGAAATTATTCCGCAATGGGAAAAATTTTACAGAATATATCTGGAAACTGCTTATGTAAATAATACCAAAAGACTGATGTCTTTCCTTGTTCAGGATGCACTTGAAAAATACCGCCAGCTTTTGGAAGAAAACCCTGTGGTGGTTAGAAGGCTTTCCAATAAACTGGTCGCTTCCTATCTTAATATCTCCCAGGAGACACTGAGCAGACTGAAATCAAGGCTTTGATTTTTTGTTTGATCAACCTAACATAATAACGAAGATCTTTTATTTATTTAAACCATTTTTAAACTAGATCAAATTCTCAAAAAATTAATAGTACAGCCTTCTCAGGAAAAATTTAAGCCTTATATTTGTACTCATGTTAAAATGGTTTTCCATATTATGTTCAATGATGTATGTGCTGGCTACCACCAATGCGGGGGAAGTACTGAAAGTACCTATGTTTGTGGAACATTTCATGGAATACCACGGAAGTCTTTCAGAATTTGTAATGGAGCATTATGATAATCACAAACAGGATTCTGACTGGGATACCGATCAGAAGCTGCCTTTTATCAATCCACCTATTGTATTGACTGTACATGCCCAGCTTCCGGAACTTTCATTTGAAATAAAAAAACCTAAGGAAATTACTGTTTCAAAGAAAAGCAGTGTCTACAAGGAAAAAGACTTTTCCAACCAATACCTTTCTCAGATTTTCCAGCCACCGCGGCTTTCTTAATTGACTTCACATTGAAAATTAATGCTTTATGTTATTACCTAAAGCAGTGAATTCTTGTTACATATCAATTAATTCGTAATGCATTGTATTAATGCTTAATCCTTAACCTGAGAAGTTACAAACGTTTATTTTGATACTTTAAGTTTTGGGAGAATTTCAGCTTTTATAAAGCATTCCGGATTACCATTAATCGTTTTTCCATGTTAAATAAAATTATTGAGTTTTCTGTAAAGAATAAACTCATCATTGCTCTGCTTACAGTGGCTCTCATCCTCTTTGGAGTCTATGAAACCACTAAACTTCCCATTGATGCCCAGCCGGACATCACCAATAATCAGGTTCAGATTATTACGACTGCTCCTTCTTATGGTGCAGCAGATATAGAACGCCTTGTTACGTTTCCTATCGAACAGGCTACCAGCAATATCAGCGGAATCACAGAATTGAGAAGCTTTTCACGTTTCGGGCTGTCATTGGTGACGGTAGTTTTTGACGATAAGACTGACGTGTATTGGGCCCGACAGCAGGTTCAGGAGCGTTTACAGCTTGTTCAGGACAATATACCGGCAGGAATCGGTAAACCGGAATTAGGACCTATTTCAACCGGATTGGGAGAGATTTTCCAGTATGTGGTAAGGGCCAAAAAAGGATACGAAAATGTATATGATGAAACAGAACTGAGAACTATTCAGGACTGGGTGGTCCGAAGACAGCTTCTCGGAACCAAAGGTGTGGCAGATGTCAGCAGTTTCGGAGGAAAACTGAAACAGTATGAGATTGCCATCAATCCTAATCAGCTACAGGCATTTAATATCAATATCAATGATGTTTTTGCGGCTCTCGAAAAAAACAATCAGAATACCGGAGGAGCTTATATTGAAAAGAAAGAAACCGTTCTGTTTATCCGCAGCGAAGGGCTGCTGGGAAGTACAGAAGATATTGAAAATATTCAGGTGGCAGAAACCAAAGAAGGTATTCCGGTACATATAAAAGATGTAGCGTCTGTCAAGATCGGTTATGCAACAAGGTATGGCGCCATGACCTATAACGATACCGGAGAAGTATCAGGAGCAATTGTCCTGATGCTGAAAGGAGAAAATGCCAATGTCGTGATCGGAAATATCAAGCAAAGACTGGAGAAAATCCAGGAATCATTACCGGAAGGAGTCGTGATTGAACCTTTTCTTGACCGTGCTAAAATGGTGAACAATACGATCAGCACTGTAAAAACAAACCTGATGGAAGGGGCTTTGATTGTGGTTTTTATTCTGGTTTTATTTCTGGGGAATTTCAGAGCAGGATTACTGGTAGCATCAGTTATTCCTTTGGCCATGCTTTTTGCCATTATTATGATGAATATTTTCGGGGTAGGAGGAAATCTGATGAGTCTAGGTGCGCTGGATTTCGGTCTGATTGTGGATGGTGCCGTCATTATTGTGGAAGCCGTACTGCATCAGCTTGCGCATAAAAAGCATTTTGGAAAAGACAATATGCTCAGCAAAAAGGAAATGGATGATCAGGTTTCAGGCTCTGCCACTAAAATGGTTAACAGTGCGGTTTTCGGACAGATTATCATCTTAATTGTATATCTTCCGATTTTTACCCTTCAGGGAATTGAGGGCAAAATGTTCAAGCCTATGGCTCAGACTGTTGCCTTTGCCCTGATCGGAGCATTTATTCTCTCCCTGACTTATATTCCAATGATGAGCTCTCTGGTATTAAGCAGAAAGAAAAAAGAAAAAGAGACTATTTCAGACCGTGTGATGGGCAAGGTGGAAACCGGACATCAGCGATTACTGATGAAAGCTCTTAAATTCAGAAAAACTATTATTATTGGCGTGCTAATCCTGTTTGCAGGTGCTGTTTTTACGCTTTCCAGAATGGGTGGGGAATTTATACCGTCTTTGGAGGAAGGCGACTTTGCTGTTGAAATGAGGATTCTTCAGGGAAGTAATATCAATGAAACCAAGAAAGCCACTACACAGGCGGCGCATATTCTTTTAACACAGTTTCCAGAAGTACAAAAAGTAGTCATGAAAATTGGAAGTGCAGAAATTCCCACGGAACCAATGGCAATGGATTCCGGAGATATGATCGTCGTTTTAAAGCCTAAAAAGGAATGGACCTCTGCAACAACATTTTCTGAGCTTTCTGACAAAATGAGCAAAGCATTAAGTGTTATTCCGGGGCTGACAACCAGTTTTCAATTTCCTGTACAGATGCGTTTTAATGAGCTGATGACCGGAGCAAGGCAGGATGTAGTCTGCAAGATTTATGGTGAAGACCTGGACAGCCTTGCCACCTATGCAAAAAAGATGGGAAGTATCATCAACACCGTAAAAGGTGCCCAGGATCTTTATATTGAACCGGTAGTAGGAGCTCCGCAGGTTGTGATTGATTATAACCGTTCGGAGCTGTCCCGGTATAATATTTCGGTGGCAGAAATCAACAGGGTGATCAATATGGCTTTTGCAGGGCAGACCGCAGGTGCTTTGTATGAAGGCGAGAAAAAGTTTGATATCGTTGTCCGCATGGATAATGAACATAAAAAAGATATTACCAGCATCCGGAACCTTTTGGTTCCTACTGCTTCAGGGGTGCAGATTCCCTTGTCACAATTGGCGAAAGTGGAACTTAAAAACAGTCCGAACCAGATTCAGAGAGAAGATACCAAAAGAAGGATTATTGTAGGTTTTAATGTAAGAGGAAGGGATGTTCAGAGTATTGTGGAAGAACTTCAGCAAAAAGCAGATAAGGGCCTGAAACTATCACCGGGATATACCATTTCTTATGGTGGTGCTTTTGAAAACTTAAATGAAGCCAAGGCCAGATTGGGAATTGCTGTTCCTATTTCGTTGGTGATGATTTTCCTGTTACTATTCTTTGCTTTCGGTTCAGTAAAACACAGTTTGTTAATCTATACTGCGATTCCCTTATCTGCGATAGGAGGTGTGTACTTTCTGGCGTTGAGAGGAATGCCTTTCAGCATCAGTGCAGGGGTGGGATTCATTGCTTTATTTGGAGTTGCCGTACTTAATGGAATTGTTTTAATATCAGAATTTAACCGATTGAAAAAGAACGGAATAAACAACACCAGCAGAATTGTACTCATGGGTACAAAAATCAGGCTTCGTCCGGTTCTAATGACTGCGTTTGTAGCTTCTCTGGGGTTTCTTCCCATGGCCATCAGTAACGGGGCAGGAGCAGAAGTACAGAGACCTCTGGCAACGGTAGTGATCGGAGGATTAATGCTTGCCACTCTTTTAACCCTGTTTGTCCTTCCAATTTTATACGTCCTGTTTGAACATATTAATAAAGATAAAATGAAGTTCTCAAAAAAACTCAACTATAAAAAAATGTCTGTTTTCCTGTTGTTAATATCCTTTGGAACTTATCAGGCTCAGGAAAATATTACCTATGATCAGGCTTTGGAAAAAGCATACCAGCAGAATGGTACTCTTAAAAATTCAAAATTAGTCTCAGATTATCAGGAAAAACTGAAAGCCAGTTATCTGGATATTCCCCAGACGGAAATTACCGGAGGATTTGGGCAAATTCAGGGTGAGGAAACGGATAATTCATTCGGAATCTCTCAAAGGTTCAGTTTTCCAACGGTGTATTCAAAAAGAAAACAAATGCTGGATGCCGAATGGTCTGCCAGTGTCATCAGTCAGAATCTTACCAAAGCACAGCTTACCAAGGAAGTGACAGACGTTTTTTACAGGATACTGGTGCTTCAGGAAAAGAAAAAAGTGCTTGAATACATCAGCCAGCTTTACAATAATTTTGCAGACAAAGCCGGATTAAGATTAAAAAAGGGAGAAGCCAATATTCTGGAAGAATCTACCGCCGAAATCCAGAAAGAACAGATCAAAGTACAGTTGAATACGTTAGAAAACGACCTGAATATCGCAAAACTTCAGCTTCAGTTATTACTTCAGTCAGAGGTTCCGTACCAACCAGTGGCCGATCGTCCCACTATGAATATCGGACTTCAGATTTCAGAAGAAATGGTAAAACAGCATCCTGAGCTTCAATATCTGCAGCAGCAGATTAAAGTAGGTGAGGCCGAAGTACAGCTTGAGAAAAGCAGACTGCTTCCGGATCTTCTTATAGGATACACCAATCAGAGTATGAAAAACATCAATAACAACCGTTTCAACTCCGTTCAGGTGGGCGTAGGAATTCCGCTGTTTACCAAAGGACAGAGAGCTTTGGCAAAGGCAGCACAGGCTAAAATTGCCATCTCTGAAAATCAGTATCAGAGAAAAGAAATTGAGCTTAAAAACAGATTGAAACAACAGTTGGCTAATTATATGAACCAACAACAGATCATTGAAAATTATCAACAAAAACAGCTTCCAAAATCTGAAACTATTCTAAAAACCGCTCAGAAACAGATGGAAGTAGGAGAAATAGGTTATCTGGACTGGGTAATCCTGGTGAATCAGGCCGTAAAAACCAAAGCAGATTATATTGATCAGCTGGAAAAGCTTAATCAAACGGCAGCCGAACTTCAATTCCTAATTTCAAAATAATACATCATGCATTTCAAGAATATACCACTATACAGCCTTGCCTTCATCCTTACTTTATCTTCATGTTCCGGTAAAAAAGACGAAGAAAAAACGGTTTACGAAAACACCCAATTTTCCAAGAATGACAAAAATTCTGTTCATCTTACAGAAAAACAGATTCAGTCTGTAGGGTTAACAACAACCAGTATTCAGAACAGGAATATGGAAAAACTGGTGAGATTAAACGGAAAGGCAGAAATTGCACCATCTCATATCAGTTTAGTTTCCAGTATTATGGGTGGACATATCAAATCGATCAATATCATTAATGGAAGTCATTTCAGCAAAGGACAAGTGCTTGCAGTAGTAGAAGACCCCCAGTTTATACAGTTACAGCAGGATTATCTGGTGACCAAAGCTCAGCTCGAAGCGGCAAGACTGAATTTCAACCGTCAGAAAGAATTGAATACAAGCAAAGCCAGCAGTGACAAAACCCTGCAGACTGCTCAGGCAGATTATTCTACTTTGAATGCCACTTTAAAAGGGTTGGAAGAAAAACTGAGAATCATCGGAATTAATGCCAAAGGCCTGAGTACCGGAAATATCAGAAGTAAAATCAACATTTATGCTCCTTTTACAGGTTTTGTAAGCAAAATTCTGGTGAATAACGGGCAATATATCAACCCTGCAGATACTTTATTTGAGCTGATCAATCCGGCAGGGTTACTTTTAGAGTTGAAGGTTTTTGAAAATGATGTGAATGATGTAAAAGTGGGGCAGGAAATTTTGGTGTACAACAATCAGAATCCGGATGTGAAATCCAATGCAAAAATTGTCAGCGTAGTTCCCAGTATCGAAAACGGGGGTTCTGCAACCGCAATTGCCAGATTATCTTCTGTGAACAGGGAATTTGTAAAAGGCATGTATGTGAATGCCGAAGTCAATATCAGTGGACGTTACACCCAGGGACTTCCCAACGAAGCGATCGTTTCTTTTGAAAACAAAAATTATGTTTTTGAAGACCTTGGACAATCCAATTACAAAATGATTCCTGTGGTCACCGGGATTTCTGACGATCAGTTTACGGAGATTGTAAAAGCAGATGCTTTAAAGGATAAGAAAATTGTGCAGAAAGGGGCTTACAGTCTTCTGATGATGCTTAAAAACAAAGCAGAATAATTAAAGTGAAACCACAAAAGACACAAAAGCTTTTATTTTGAAACACTTTAGCCCACTTAACTAAGCTGAAAATAATGATGTAGAAAAATTTCACATAAGCGAAAATCAAAGATTTTCAAAAACTTAGGTGTACTTATATGTTTAAGCAAGGTTCTTATGAAAAGAAGTTAAATGTCAAAAACTTTTGTGACTTTTGCGGTTAGAATAAAACAGACAAGAAGAAAAGATCAGTTATTCAGCTGATCTTTTTTATTTCAAACAATTAAAAAAAATGACATTTGACATGTTTTCAATAATTAAAATACTATTTGACGCATAATTCATTTTAAAATAATATTTTTAAGAAGTGAATAGTTGTAAAGGATTTTTAGATGAACAATAAAAAACTTTATCAAAACTTTATGACACAAAAACCTTTGCACAATTTCCATATTCCGGTAATGGGACTGGCTTATACCATAGACAGCCCGATTCGTGTTGCTCAGTATGGAATTTCTTCCGTCATCTCTATTATTGATGATGAAATCCTGGAAAAAATGAAGAACTTTTACAACAAAAAGTTCAATCTTAACTATTTCGGGATCTCAGCAAAAACAGAAGATTACAGAGCAAAAAGAGTTACCGCTTATCTGGATATGGTAGATGATATCGTGAATGAAAAATTTGAATCTTTCAAACAGGAAATCAGCAAAAACAAGGAAGCTTTGAAGGAATTCATGGCTATGCTTCCAAATACATCAGACCTCAAAAACAGCCTTCAAAATCTTATCAATCAAAAAGATAACTGGAGTTCCAATATTAAAAACTTCATTGAATCGAATTTAAAACCGGGAAGTATTGATGTCAATATCATGACGAAAGTAGATAAAGACAACTATCAGAATAATGAACAGCTTCCTGTGATGTATAACGATGCCCATGCCTCACTACGCGGATTTGCCAAAAGTAAACTATCATCATCAATGGTTCTTTCTGCAGGGATGAATCCCCGTTTGTACAGCTATATGGAGGAGTTTGAAGATTTTTTCCCTGACGAAAACGGAAACATCAAAAAGAAAATTATCCTTAAAGTAAGCGATTTCCGTTCGGCTATGATTCAGGGGAACTTTCTGGCCAAAAAAGGATTATGGGTTTCTGAATACAGAATAGAATCCGGATTGAATTGCGGAGGTCATGCATTTGCTACTGAAGGAATGCTTCTCGGGCCTATCATGGAAGAATTCAAGCAGAAAAAAAATGATCTGATACAATCAGCTCACGCCTTAATGACAGCTGCTTTGGAACAAAAAGGAAAGCATGTAGTTTCCGAACCTTTAGAAATGAAAATTACCGTTCAGGGTGGAGTAGGAACTGCTGAAGAACACGGTTTTTTATTGGCAAATTATAATGTAGACAGCGTAGGATGGGGTTCTCCGTTTTTGCTGGTACCCGAAGCCACATCGGTAGATGCAGAAACCAGAAATTTACTTTTACGGTCAAAAGAGCAGGATTTCTATCTGAGTAATATTTCGCCTTTAGGAGTGCCTTTCAATACGGTAAAAGGAACTTCCAATGAACGATTAAAGTATGAAAAAGAAGCAAAAGGGAAATATGGAAGCTCGTGTCCCAAAAAACTTCTGGCATTAAGCAAAGAATTTTCACCCGAAGGAACCTGTACCGCTTCCAGAAAATACCAGGATATCAAACTCAAAGAACTGTACGACAATAAGGAAACCCTTACAGAAAAGGAATTTAATAAAAGAAAATCCGAAATTACGGATAAAGCCTGTCTGTGTGTAGGACTTGTGAATGCGGCATACATGGAGCAGAATCTTGAAATCAAAGGGGAAAAGCAAGGCGTTGTCATATGTCCGGGACCGAATATTGCCTTTTTTGATAAGGAAGTTTCTCTTTCGGAAATGGTAAAACATATTTACGGAAACACCAATATTCTTTCCAACAACCAGCGTCCGAATATGTTCATCAACGAATTGAAAATGTATGTGGATTATCTGAGAAAGGAAATCAGCGAATCCACTGCACAGATTACCCATTCGCAGACAAAAAAATGGAATGCTTTCAGGAAAAATGTGCTTGAGGGTATCGAATATTATCATGAGCTTTTTAAAGCATCACCATTCTTCAGCAACGGTTTGTCAACCATTTATCATCAGTTACAGGAATATAAACTTCAGCTTATCGCTATTGACATTCCTCAGGTTGAAAAATAATCGTATTTTTAATTGATAGAGAATAAAAACAGCTTTTACATGGCTGTTTTTATTTTTTTGAGCTGTTTTTATTGGAAAAGCGCGCATGCTCAAGAATATTTCAACTTTAATCAATGTAAGATTTCAGAAAGAGATATAAAAATAAATAGTATTCAATTGTATTGGAGATAAAATTTTTGCGTCTTAAAACAGTTAGCTTTTAATTTATTTGCGCCTTTGCAATTTTCCAACACATTCAAATAATCAAAAAAACCGAGGAAACATCAGCATTCCCATTTATAATAACTATGGCCGGAATGGTCATTTTGAATATTTTCAAGGCTTAATATTCCCTACCTTAGAGATCACTTAGTAAAATTATTTTGATGGAAAAAAGAAAGATCAAAAACACCGATTTAACGATTGCGCCAATCAATTTCGGAGGAAACGTTTTTGGATGGACGCTGGACGAGAAACAGTCTTTTGATATACTGGACCGCTTTGCTGAAGCAGGATTCAATTTTATAGATACTGCAGATACCTATTCATGGTGGGTGAACGGGAAAGGCGGACAGTCTGAAGAGATCATCGGAAAATGGATGAAAAGCAGAGCTAACCGCAATGATATCGTTCTGGCAACGAAAGTAGGTTCAGAAACTAAAGAACACGGTTATGACATCAGCAAAAAACACATTCTTAAATCTGTAGACGAGTCTCTGCAAAGACTTCAGACCGATCATATTGATCTTTATTATACGCACTTTGACGATAACATTACTCCTGTAGAAGAAACTCTTTCTGCTTATGATGAGATTATCAGGGCAGGGAAAGTACGTTATATTGCGGCTTCCAACTTATCTCCGGAACGTTTGAAGGCATCATTTGAAGCTGCAGAAAAGAATAACCTTCCAAAATATGTTGCGTTACAGCCTCATTATAACCTAATGGAAAGAGAGGGATTTGAGCAAAATTATGCCCCTCTGGCAGAGCAGTTTGATTTAAGTGTATTTCCTTATTGGTCTTTGGCAGCAGGTTTCTTAACCGGTAAATACCGCGATGAAGCAGATCTGACAAAAAGTGCAAGAGGTGAGGGCGTAAGAAAATATTTAAATCCTAAAGGACTGGAAGTATTAAAAGCGCTGGATCAGGTAAGTGCAAAGCATCATACAACGCAGGGAACAGTTTCTCTGGCATGGCTGTTATCTAATCCTCTGATTACAGCACCCATTGTAAGTGCTACCAGTGCTTCCCAGCTTGAAACGGTCTTCAATGCACCAAAACTTGTTCTGGATCAGGAAGATATTGAGCTGCTGAATAACGCAAGCAACTAATTTTTTCAACTTGCATTACAGATTAAAAATTAAATCCGTTCATTGCTGAACGGATTTTTTTATGAGTAGACGATGATAACCACCCCGTCAAAAATTCTTTGAATTTTTGCCACCCCTGTGATGAATGGGAATTTAAGTTTTCGGTTGTTATATTCTGTTGTTACTATTAATCGGAATATTCTTTCAGAAGCTGTCTGTAGCTCATTAATATTGAGGATTTTGAGATGAAACCGATGAAATCATTGGTATCACCTACTACAGGGAGATTCCATACACCTGTATCATCAAAGGTCTGAAGAATATCCAGGGGTTTATTTTCACGGTGAAGAACAGCTGGTGGAGCTTTCATGATCTGGGCAACCGTCTGCGAAGTTTCCATTTCTTTGTTAAAAAGGTAAGGTCTTATATCATCTAACGTAAGAACTCCTCTCAGTTTTCTGTTTTCATCCACAACAGCGAAAATATTTTTATTACCATTCTTTACCATTTCAAACAATTCTGTAACAGAAGCATTTTCATTAATGGTCTGGGAATATTTGTCAATAAAATCTTCAGTTCTTAAAGCAAAAAGAAGGTTTTTGTCATGTTTATTTGTGAATATTTTTCCTTCATCAGCCAATGATTTTAATTCCGGAGAAATCGGGGAAAACCATTTGGCAATAAGATAAGATATAATGGATACAATCATTAGAGGAATAAACAAATCATATCCGAAGCTGGATTCAGCGATCAGGAAAATTGCAGTAAGAGGAGCATACAAAACACCACTCATTGCTCCTGCCATTCCTACCAAAACGAGATTGGTCACCGGAACATCTGTAAACCCTAAATGCTGGCATACCAAGGCAAACAGATAGCCCAGAGTTCCGCCTGCAAAAAGAGACGGAGCAAAGTTACCGCCGTTTCCACCACTAAAAATCGTAAATGAAGTGGCAAATGCCTTTAAAAGCAATACCAGTACAAGAAATATGATAATAGTCCAGTCACCGATCTCAAAATACCTGAAAAAACTGTTTTCAATAATAGTGTAGGTATTTCCGTTGGTAAAAGCTTTTACAGTTTCGTAGCCTTCCCCGAATAAAGGAGGAAAAAGAACACATAGCAGGGAAAGTACGGCTCCTCCAAACATGGCTTTACGCATTCTCGAAAACTGAAGACCTTTTATAAAATGTTCTACTTTTTGAGAAATAATCACAAAATAGCGGGCATACAATCCTGTAACAATCCCTAAAATAAGATAATACGGAACATTTTTATAGTTAAAAGGGTCTCTGGTATAAAATCTGAAAAGAACATCTTCCTGAAGTAAAATTCTTGATAAAAGACTTCCGCAAACCGCAGCTACAACCAACGGAATAAAGTCTGTGAAAACCACTCCGGTTAAAAGAATTTCAAAAGCAAACATAATCCCGGCAATAGGAGCATTAAATGCTGAAGCGATCCCGGCAGTAGCACCGGCAGCCAGTAACAACGTACGTTCTTTATAACTTAACCTGTAGGTTTGTGCATAATTGGAACCGATAGCAGCTCCGGTAACGGCAATAGGGCTTTCCAACCCTGCAGACCCTCCCAATCCTACGGTAACAGCACTTTGTATTACCTGGGAATACATTTTAACAGAAGCCACAATACTGGAATTCTGTGCAATTTCATATAAAATAGCCCCGATTCCTTTACGATCCTGACCTTTAAACAAGGTAAGAACAATCATCGTTGTCAGAACGATTCCTAAGAAAGGAAAAACAATATAGAATAAAATCTGATATTCAAAATGGACTTTATTGGTAATGAAATAATGGATATTGTGCACCAGCGTTTTCAGGATAACTCCCGCAAGACCCGCCGTGCAGCCTACCAGAATTCCGGAAAGAACAAGAAACTGATTTCTGCTCAGCCTGTTGTTCAGCCAATGCAGGATAAGCTCATAACTGCGTGCTTTTTCCAGCCCGTATTTCTGGAAATCTCTTTTAAATTTAAGGAAACTGAGGTATTTTTTTTTGTTGTGAATTTTCACCGCCGAAATATTTTACACTATCATCAGATTGATACAGTTCTGTAAATTTATGAAATATATCACAAAAAATATAGTAAAGAGCCTTTTTCAAACTATAGCGATGACTGTTTATTTCTATTAATCTTCTCTTATTTCTTTTGTTTTTCCTGAAAAAATAAGCCCAACAGCCAATGCTCCAATGATTCCTGCGCCTGCCAAGATCAATGGTTTTGTAGAAACAGATAATAGTGTTTTTCCATCAATTCCCATATTTCCTGAGGAAGATTGGCGGACATTTCCACCTGTATTTTCTGCCTTACTGGCTTTCTTCATTATCATTCTCATTCC
This sequence comes from Chryseobacterium sp. AG844, assembly GCF_003182335.1. NCBI lineage: Bacteria > Pseudomonadati > Bacteroidota > Flavobacteriia > Flavobacteriales > Weeksellaceae > Chryseobacterium > Chryseobacterium sp. AG844. Next base: position 42,691 of record NZ_QGTV01000023.1, read on the forward strand.
TGCAGAAGATACATAACGGATGATTCCCGGAAACATTTCATATAAATTTTTAAACACTACAGCAGACCAGTCCGGATAAGAAGCTTCTGTTGGATTTTTAGCTGTTTTTACAATTGAAGCTGCCAGTTTACGAGGATCAAACGATGGAGGAGGTGTGCTGAGCTTTATTCCCGAATAATTGGCAGCATGTTCTATTCCTGATGATTTCTGAAAACCAGGATAAAGCGCACAAATATGGATATCAGGAAAATCTGAAACTTCACCCTGCAGGGTTTCTACCATTCCGCGAACGCCAAATTTCGAGGCCGTATAGGCTGTTCCATAAGGTGCCGGCATCCATCCGCCAATAGAAATATTATTCAGTAAGACTCCTTTTTTCTGCTTTTTAAAAACAGGAAGCACTGCATGTGCCGAATGCATATACCCCAAAAGGTTGGTTTTCACAATCTGATCGCTGATATCTACCGGAATTTCTTCAAACTTTCCAAATGCAAGCACTCCGGCATTATTGACCCAATAATCAATTTTCCCGCTGAATTCCAAAGCTTCTCTGACAAGGTTCTGAACATCTTCTGCAACGGAAGTATCGGTAGGAACAGCAATCACTGTAGCACCCAGTTTTCTGCATAATTCTGCGGTTTCTGTAAGTGCTTGTTCTCCTCTTGCTGCCAATACCAGATCAGCTCCCTGTTCGGCAAAAGCTTCTGCCGTAGCCTTACCAACTCCGCTAGAAGCACCGGTGATGACGACTGTTTCTCCAAAAAACGGAGGTCTTCTTTGATTTTTCATAATATGATAGATTTGAGTGTTTGTATTTTATCATGATCCGTTTCCTGTATTTCTTTTCGGAAATAGAATAAGCCGGATGGATGGATTATTGGTGATAAATAGCCGGAACCAGTCCATGGCCAGCTGAAGTTTATTTTTAAACCCTACCAAAGGAATGATGTGGATGAAAAGCCAGGTAAGCCAGGCTATAAAACCGTTAAAGGAATTTTTCGGAAGATCTACTACTGCATTGTATTTTGATATGATGGCCATACTTCCTTTATCATTGTACCGGAATTGTTCCAGTACCTTTCCGTCTTCTATCCGTTTAAAATTGGAAGCGAGATTTTTACCCTGCTGAATGGCAACCTGAGCCAGCTGAGGATGTCCTTTTGGATATTTTTCTTCGGTAAGCATCAGACATATGTCTCCCAATGCATAAATATTGGTAGTTCCGGTTACTTTATTATAGTCATCCACCAATATTCGTCTGCCTTTCCCGATAGTTTCTTCCGGCAGACCGGGGATTTCTTTTCCAATGACTCCGGAAGTCCAGATCAGGGTTTCTGTTTCAATAGAATTTCCGTCGCTCAGAATGACTTTACAGTCTTTATAATCTTTTACAGATACATTCAAAAGGATTTTCACACCTAATTCTTTCAGCTTCTCATAGGCCGTTTTCTGGGCCAGCTGGCTCATAGGCGAAAGTAAAGTAGGTAAAGCATCAATAAGGTAAAGATTGGAAAGTCCCAGTTTGATTTCCGGATATTCTTTCTGGGCAATATATTTTCCCATTTCCGCAAGCATTCCTGCCAGTTCTACTCCTGTAGGTCCGCCTCCGGCAATCACGATATTCTGAAGTTTTTCGGCTTCTTTAATGTCTTTATTTCTAGCGGCTTCTTCCAGAGTCAGCAGAATATGATTCCTCAGATAGAGGGCTTCTTCTATATTTTTCATCGGAAGCGAACATCTCTTTACATTTTCCATTCCGAAAAAATTGGACTCTGTGCCCAATGCCAGCACCAGATAATCATAGCTGAGATTTCCGGTATCAGTTTCTATAGTCTTATTTTCAGGATTTACCCTGACCAGGCTTCCCATGTGAAATTTCACATTTTTATTGTTTGAAAACAATTTTCTGAAAGGATAACTGATATTGGAAGCTTCTATAAACGAAGTAGCTACCTGATAGATAAGTGGCGGGAAAAAATGATAATTGTTTTTATCGACCAGCGTTATTCTGAACCTTTTATCATTCTTAAGAGACTTGATAAGGTTAATACCCGCAAATCCTCCTCCTACGATTAGAATGTGCTTTTTCATAGTATGTGATTATTTCAAATGGTGTACTGAAATTCATTCAATAACAAGACCAAAGGAGCTACGAAATAAATATTTAACATAATATTCAAAATACTGAAATAGTTATTGCTCCGGCAGCTGGTACGGATTTCAGTGTTTCATTACAATTTTCTTTTTAACATTTCTATGGAGGGCAGCATGATGTTTGTACTGTAACAATCATCCAACACTTTAAATATTCAACATATGAAATCAGACATTTTAACAGAAAAGCACCGACTGGGAATAGGGGGTGTAGCAATAGGAACAGCTTTTGAAAACATTACGGATGAACAGGCTCAGGAAATTCTACAGACGGCGTGGGATAGCGGAGTGCGGTATTATGATACTTCTCCGTGGTACGGATTGACCAAAAGTGAGCGGAGATTCGGAGATTTTCTTAAAAATCAGGACAGAGATGATTTTATTTTCTCAACAAAAGTGGGGAGACTTTTTCAACAGGTCCCGGAATCTGAAGTTCCTCCAACGATGTGGAAAAAACCACTTAACTACGACTTCTTCCATGATTATACCGCCAACGCCGTAGAAAAATCTATTGAAGACAGCCTGGAAAGAACCGGATTGAGTCATATTGATATTGTTTATATTCATGATCTGTCTGAAGATCAGGTAGGAGACCGTTATCCTTATTTTCTGAAACAGGCAAGAAACGGAGCTTTTAAAATTCTTTCTGAACTTCGCAGCCAGGGAGTGATAAAAGCATGGGGAATGGGTGTTAATAAAATAGAACCTATTTTAGACTGTATTGAATCTGCTGATCCGGATATCTGTCTGTCGGCTACACAATATTCTATTCTGGAACATGAAGATGCTGTGGACCGTCTTCTTCCTGTGGTGAGAAAAGCAGGGGTAAAACTGGTTTCGGGAGCAGGGTACAATTCAGGCTATATAGCAGGAAGAGAACGCTATAATTATAAAGATGTGATTCCGAAAGGAATGCATGAAAAGCGAGCCAGAATGACTGCCATTGCCGAAAAATACAATATAAGTCTTATCGATGCTGCGCTGCATTTTGTATTGGCCGCTGATGAATTTTCTTCCATTATTCCGGGTGCCAGCCAGCCTGGGCAGGTGAAAGATAATATGAATGCCTTGCAAACCAACATTCCTGCCGAATTCTGGAAAGAATTGAAAAATGAGGGACTGATTTATGAAAAGACGCAGGTCCCTGGGTAAATAAAGGTAACCATTATCGTTAATTAACTCAAAGGCCCGATTCTTTCCTGAATCGGGCTTTTCTTTATACTACCTTTGCTTTACGGATTATTTTTGCCAACAAGCCTGGAAAAAATCGTTTCAGGTAAACAGCCATCACTTCTTTACCGCCTATCGCTTTCTGTTTTTTCTGTTTTTCTATGGCATAAAGCATTTTTTTGGCGAAGATATCTACAGGCATGCCATTCTTAGTAGCATCATCCATTGTGCCCTGCAATGAACCATCTCCGGTGACTGCATTAATAGAAATATCAGTCTGTATAAAACCCGGGCAGATCATCGTAATCTTAATATTCTGGCTGAATAATTCTGCCCGCAATGCATCAAAAAAACCGTGTAAAGCATGTTTTGCACCTGCGTATCCGCTTCTCATAGGAGCTCCAAAAATTCCCATAAGACTGGATACAACAACAATCTGTCCTCCTTTATTTTCAATCATATAAGGTACAACTGATTTAGTAAGTGCTACTGTTCCGATATAGTCAGTATCGATTAGTTGTTTGTCCACTTCAATATCTGTTTCCATGGCTAACGACCGCTGTGACAGTCCGGCATTATTAATCAGAATATCAATCTTTCCAAACTTCTCAGCTGCCTTCACTGCAATGGCTGGCATTTCTTTATAATTTTTAAGATCTAAAGGAATTACAACATATCGATCTTTATTCAAACCCGCATTTTCAGCTACGGAATGAAGCTGTTTTTCTTTTCTGGAAGAAAGAATAATTTTTGCATTGCTATTCCTGGAAAGCTCTTTCACTAAAGCTTCTCCAATGCCTGATGATGCACCTGTGATCCAAATGACTTTATGATCAAAATAACTGCTCATGTTCAATACTATTATTTAGTTTTTAAGTCCGCCAATATATTTTCCCGCTTTCATTCCGGAGAAGATGCAGCCTCCTAAAAATGTTCCTTCCAAAGCTCTGTAGCCATGCATTCCGCCGCCGCCAAAGCCCGCCACCTCTCCGGCAGCATATAATCCTTCAATGACGCTGTCATCCTCCCTCAGTACCTGGCCATTCAGATTGGTCTTTATTCCGCCCAACGTTTTTCGGGTTAAAATAGTAAGACGTACAGCAATCAAAGGCCCGTTTTCAGGATCTAAGATCTTATGCGGAGCAGCAACTCTTCCCAATTTATCCCCTAAATAATTTCTTGTATTTCTGATGTAATTAACCTGAGTGTCTTTTGAAAACTTATTGTTGAGTTCCCGGTCTCTGGCTTCAATCTGTGATTTTATCTTTTCATATTTAAGGAGATTATTTCCAGCCAGTTCATTCATTCTTTTAACCAGATCTTCCAGGTTATCTGATACAATAAAGTCTTTTCCGTGCTCTTTAAAAGCCTCTACAGGTCCGGGTGCTTTTTTACCAAAAATCCTTTTCAGAAAAAGAGCATAATCTTTATTGGTGATATCCGGATTCTGTTCCGAACCTGAAAGAGCAAATTCTTTTTTAATAATTTTCTGGGTAAGAATAAACCAGGAATAAGAAAATCCGGTTTCCTGGATATACTGTAAAGTCCCCAATGTATCAAAACCGGGAAGAAAAGGAGCGGGGAGACGTTTTCCTTTCGCATCAAACCATAATGATGAAGGCCCGGGCAATATGCGGATTCCGTGATCGGGCCAGATAGGATTCCAGTTTTGCAACCCTTCCGTATAATGCCACATCCTGTCGGGATTGATGATATGAGCTCCGGCATGTTCTGCAATGCCTATCATTTTTCCATCCACATAAGCAGGAACACCACAGACCATATTTTCAGGTGCTTTTCCTAATCTTTCCGGCCAGTTTTTTCTTACCAGGTCATGATTGGCACCAATTCCTCCTGAAGTGATGATGATATTAGGCGCTGTATACTCAAATTCAGAGATGACATTCCTGTTCGTTGCAGCACCTCTTTCCTGGTTATCATTTTCCAGAATATCTCCTTTAAGGCCTTTCATTTTGCCGTTTTCCTCTATCAATTCAGTTACCCGATGTCTGAATTTCATCTGAAGCAGTCCTTTTTCCTGAGCTTTGTAAGCTTTTTCTACAAAGGGTTTTACCACGCCTGTGCCTGTTCCCCAACTCACATGAAAACGGGGTACGGAATTTCCATGACCCGTTGCCGAACCATCGCCACGCTCTGCCCAGCCCACCATAAACATCAGCCTGATTCCCAGTTTGGAAATGTAATCATACTTTTCACCGGCAGCAAATTTCAGATAAGCTTCAGCCCACTGGCGGGGCCAGTAATCTTCCGGACGGTCAAAACCAGCGGTACCTTTCCAATCCTGCAGTGCCAGCTCATAAGAATCTTTAATTCCCATTCTTCTTTGCTGGGGAGAATTAATCAGAAATAATCCTCCAAAGGACCAGAATGCCTGTCCGCCGATATTCTGCTCTGTTTCCTGATCCAGAAGCAATACTTTTTTTCCGGCATTGGTAATTTCCATCGCCGCGGTAAGCCCTGCCAGTCCGGTTCCGATAATAATTGTATCAGGCTGGAATTTTTCTTCCATTGTTAAAGTATTTGTTGTAGATAAATGTATAAAATTATTCGGAATCGGGTTTAAAATTAAAAATCTAAATAAGCCTGCTTTGAGTAATCAGCCCTGAAACTCTGAACTTTTCAACTTATCCTTGTGAAAAATAGAAGTATGAAGTATTTGTTTATCATTGCCTGCCTGGTTTGTTCCATATTCAGTCAGGCACAGCAAAAACAGAATCCATGGAAAGACAGCCAGCTGATGGATCCGGCGTTACTGGCTTCCAGAATTGAAAATCAAAAAACAAAAGATCTGGTCATCATTTCAGTAGGACCTGAAGCTATTGTGAAAGGTTCTGCAGACATCGGACCGACTCATGAACCTGAAAATCTGGAAAAACTGAGAAATTATCTTAAAGATATTCCTAAGAACAGAGAAATTGTGATCTATTGCGGCTGCTGTCCTTTTGTAAAATGTCCTAATATCCGTCCTGCATTTGCATTGTTAATGGAATTGGGCTTCAAAAATGCAAAGCTTTTAAACCTTCCGAAAAACATCAAAACAGATTGGCTGGATAAAAATTATCCTACAAATGATTAATATGAAAAACTCTTTAACAATATTATTTTTCATACTGTTTTCAGGATATATTTTTGTCCAGAGCACCATAGAAGTAGGGAAGAAAGCTCCTGAAATAACAATGACCAAGGCAGATGGAACTTCATTTTCTCTTTCAGCATTAAAAGGGAAACTGGTTCTGATCGACTTCTGGGCAACCTGGTGCGCAACCTGCGTAGAAGAACAACCTCAACTGAAAACAATGTATGATAGCTATTCCGGGCAGGTTAAAAAAAATCAGTTCGAAATAGTGGGTGTTTCTTTAGACAAGAATAAGGAAAGCCGGCAGAAAGCAATCGACAGGTTTCAGATCAACTGGATACAGATCAGCAATTTAAAATTCTGGAAAAGCCCTGTAGCAAAGCTGTATGAAGTAGATGCGCTTCCCTTTAATGTTATTATTGACGGACAGGGAACGATTATAGCTAAAAACCTTCATGGCCAGGAACTGGAAAATTTTGAAGAATTTGATACAGAATTAAAACAAGTTATTTTTCTGGTCATAATATAAAAGAGTGGTAAGTTATTGTACCACTCTTTTTAGTTGAAAAAGATAGAAGCATTCGTGTCTTAGAATCGTTTTTATAACCAGGTAAAACATCTTATGAAGACCGATTACTGATTATGGGGAAATTCATTATTATGTCTTATCTGAATGTAAATATACTAAATTGTATTTATTAAATCACTTTATATTGAAATATTAAAAAGATTTAATATTGCATACAATAGATCTCAATAATAAAAATTGCAATTTATGCTGAAACTAAAACTTTTATACCTTTTTCAAAGTTGTTGATATACAAAATGATAAGTGTATATTTTCTCATACTAATTTTGTTTTATGAAAAAAAGTTTTTACCTTCGTTTGGCACTTTCAGTGATATTACTGATGCATAGTGTGATTTCTATTTTCAGTGGGGATGTGAATGATTTCGGACATGCTTATCTGGACAGATTGGGTTTCAGCCCTGCAGGAATTTATATAGCATGGGCCATAAAACTGACTCATCTTTTATCAGTGCCTTTACTGTGGATTGACCAATGTATCAAGCCTGTTGCTATCTGTAATATTCTCATTTTTATTTCCGGGATTTATTATGTTCACTGGCAAAATGGTTGGTTTGTAGTAGGAGGCGGAACCAATGGAATTGAATTCAATGTCCTGCTGATCTTCTGCTTTTTCAATCTCATGTATCCTGAAGTTTCTTTATATTTTATGAATAAAAATAAGAGTTAACCTATTCAGGAATCTTTATCACGTAAGATGATTCAGAAGAAACAGTTTGTAGATTTTTGGCTTCATTTGATAGACTTATATGTTTATATTTGGGTTAATAAATGGTACTTTGTACTTTTAAATCATTATAAGCTTGAAATCAGACAGTCAATCTAAATGGCGGATTCATTTGCTTTTTTGGATCTTGTATTATACGCTGGAAGTTTACCTTGACTTTTACTGGTCCAGGTATCAGTTTCCTGATTTCAAATGGCAGATAAGGCTTCAGAATGCCCTTATGCTGGAACTCTGTTATTTTCTGGTTAAAATTCCGTTAGCCTATGTGTTGCTGTATGTATATGAAAAGGTTAATCTTAAATTTGTTTTTAAATATATTCTCTATATTTTCATTGTAACAGCAGCTGTCTTTGGCCATCGTTTTGTAACACATTTTATCATATATCCTGATATCTATGGTGTTATTGAAACATTAGACGGTAAACAGGTTTCCGGATTTATCAATGGTTATGTGGCTTTCAATTCTTTCATGGATCTTATTTTTATGACAGGTCTTATTTTCGGGGTTGAAATTACCCGGCAGAAAAATATACTCAAAGAACAGATCTCTCAGTTAAAGTCAGAAAAACTGGATCAGGAACTTACTATGCTGAAAGCACAGATCAATCCCCATTTTCTTTTCAATACCCTCAATAATATCTACGGAATGGCTATGAAAAAAGCAGACGAAACTCCCGATGTTATTCTGCAGCTTTCCAAAGTTATGCGGTATAATATTTATGAAGCTGCAGAAAAAAACATTTCTATAGCCAAGGATATTGAAAATATTAAAGATTTTATACAGATTCAGAAGATCCGGTACCATCAGCTGACTGTGAATTTTTCTGAAGATATTGATAATCCTTCACAGGAAATTTCACCCCTGATATTGATACAGTTTGTAGAAAACGCCTTTAAACATGGCGTTTCTGAAAGTCTGGGAGAAGCATTTATTACCGTTGATATTCATTTAAAGAACGGAAATCTTACTTACCTTGTAGAAAATTCCAGACAGGAAAAATCTCATGAAAATTCCACAAAAATAGGACTGAAAAATATCCGGAGACAGCTTGAACTTCTTTATCCAAAACATACGCTTTCCGTGGAAGATAAGAGCAACCGCTACATTGTAACTTTAACCATTGATTTTCATGACACCATCAGCCTCTAAAAAATACAATTGCATTATCGTAGAAGACGAACCTATTGCAGCAGAAATTCTTGAAAATTTTATATTACGGGATCAGGAACTGAATCTGGTAGGAAAATGTGCAGATGCAGTATATGCCAGCAGTCTTTTAAGTATTCATGATGTAGATTTAATGTTTCTTGATCTTCATCTTCCGGTTCTAAAAGGTTTTGATTTTCTAAGGAAAGTAAAAAATCCTCCTTTTGTAATTGTTACAACAGCGTATCATCAATATGCAGTAGAAGGCTATGAGCTTGATATCACGGATTATCTGATGAAACCCATTCCATATGACCGCTTTCTGACTGCTATTGATAAATTCAAGCATTTAATGGAAGCAGAAGATGCATTACTCGAAGTTTCTGAACGTGATTTTATATTCCTGAACAGTGGTAAAAAGAAGGTTAAAATTATTCTTCAGGATATTTTTTACATCGAAAGTTTAAGAGAATACATTAATATTCATACAAAAACGGAGACTCTCACTTTTAAAATGCCCATCAGTAAAATAGAAGAAGCGTTGAATCCCAAAATGTTTGTCCGTATCCACAAATCCTATATTATTTCCCGGTCAAAAATAGAAGTAAAATCTGCCAATATTATTCAAGTGAATGGAAAAAAGCTTCCTGTGGGGAGAACTTATAAACCGTTGATTGAACTTTAAAACCAATATCAAAGCTCTTAAATTTCATCCCGATTTTCTGAAGAAGATTATTAGAAAACTTCAAAATTTTTCAGATAACGGCCCGTTGTAGATAGTTAATCCTTTATTACTTAGAATTTTAGTAGATCTTAGCCTGCCGTTGATATATTCCTTTCACTGTATTCTTCACCAATTGTTGAATTTTGATTAACAATACGTTAAAAAAATTAATAATTATGAAATACAAGTTAAAGCTTTTAAGCGTGGGAGTCGCTTTTTTCATAGGAAGCGAAACCTATTTCAGCCAGGGAAAACAGGACACACTTACCACTAAAAATATAGAAGGTATCGTGGTAACTGCTTTAGGCATAAAAAGAGAAAAAAGATCGCTGGGATATTCTACACAGGAAGTAAAAGGAGAGGACCTCACCAGAAATCCCACAACCAATTTTATGAACAATTTATCCGGAAAAGTGGCCGGGCTTGAGATCAGACAATCAACTAATTTTGGTGGCTCGGTGGATGCAGTGTCCCGGGGATATAAATCTATCCTGGGGGACAATCAGGCACTTTTTGTAGTAGATGGTGTTCCGATCATCAACAGAAATATTAATTCTCTTGCTCAACAAAATGGATTCAACGGGTATGATTATGGCAGCCCTGTTTCAGATATCAACCCCAATGATATTGAGACAGTGAATATACTCAAGGGTGCCGCTGCCGCTGCTTTATATGGTTCAAGAGCTCAAAACGGTGCCATTATCATCACTACCAAAAAAGGTAAAAAAAACAAACAGGGGATCGGCCTCGAGTATAGTGGGAGCTTGTCTGTTTCTTCCATTGATAAATCCACATTTCCTGAATACCAGACCCAGTATGGACAGGGATACCTGGGAAATACTTTAATCCCTTATCAAAACGGCTCACTGGTTTATTTCTGGAATGATGCTTCTTACGGAGTTCCTTATGACCCTAATCTTTCAGTATGGCAATATGATGCGTTTATTCCTGACTCTCATAATTTTGGAAGACAGACTCCATGGGTAATGGCTAAAAACGGTCCTATTACCTTTTTTGATAAAGCTACTAACCGAACCAATAATATCGCATTCAGCGGGGCTAATGACCGGGCTTCCTTCAGACTAAGCTATACCAACACCAGTGCAACGGATATTATGCCGAATTCTTATCTGGTCAAAAATAATTTGGGGGGAAATGCTTCATATAAAATTACAGATAATCTTACAGCTAGCATTTTTGCCAATTATATTGTACAAAGTACCAAAGGAAGAAATTCCACAGGGTATGGTGACAATATTATGGGAAATTTCCGGCAATGGTGGGCAACAAATGTAGATATTCAATATCAGAAATATCTCTTTGATACTTTTGATAAGAATTATACCTGGAATATGAAAAATCCTGTGAACCTGTCACCCGCTTATTGGGATAATCCTTATTTTACGAGATATAAGAATTACCAGAATGATAAGAGAGAACGCTTTGCAGGAAATTTCAGTCTGAGCTATGATCTTTCCAAAGAGGTGAATATACTGGCTAGAGTAGGTACGGACGGATACAATATGATTACTGAAGAAAGAAGAGCTGCCGGTTCTATTCCTGCTTTTTTCAGTTTCAATCCCATAGAACAGCCTTCCGGATATGCAGTAACCAATCTGCGCTTCACAGAAACCAATTATGATTTCATAGCTACATATAAAAAGAACATTGTCGAAAACCTCAATCTTCAGGTTCTTTTGGGTGGAAATATTAATGTACAAACCAGCTATTCCAATGCACAGACAACATCCGGCGGACTTTATATTCCAGGACTTTATACCATTTCCAATTCCGCGGCAACCCCGGCAAAGCCTTTGATTACAGATACTTCAAAATATATTTACGGAGCTTTTATTCAGGCTTCTGTAGGATATAAAAATACCTATTATCTGGAAGGAACTTTCAGAAGAGACCAATCTACAGCGTTGCCCAAAGGGAAAGAAGCATATTATTATCCTTCCGTTTCAGCAAGTATGGTATTTTCCAGTTTGCTAAAAAAAGAATGGCTAAGTTTCGGAAAGTTTAGGGCTGCCTATGCGGAAGTTGGCTCGGACACTGGCGCAGATCAATTAATAAACCGGTTTATTCCACAGGCTTCTTTTGCTAACAACCCGGTTTACTCTTATAATACAACTTTAAGGAATGCCGACCTTATGCCTCAAAAACTGAAGAATTTTGAAATAGGAACCAATATGCAGTTTTTCAAAAACAGATTGGGATTTGATCTTTCCTGGTTCAGGAATATTGCATTTAACCAGATTCTTCCGCTTCCTGTATCTTTAGCAACGGGTTCAGCAGCAAAAATTCAAAATACTGGAGAGTTGACCACAAAAGGCATTGAATTGTCTTTAAATATCACACCGCTAAAATTCAATAATTTCAACTGGGATGTAATGCTCAACTGGTCCAATCCTAAAACGAAAGTAACTGCACTCAGGGAAGGTATTGAAAATATAACCATAGGTACATTACAGGGAGGTATCAGTATCAATGCACCTCTCAATAAAGAATATGGAAGCATCTGGGGTGCAGATTTTGTCTACGATCCGAATGGGAATAAAATTGTAGGGAAAAACGGAGCCTATCTTCATACTGATGATTCTGATCACAATCTTGGAAGTTTTCAACCTGATTTTATCGCTGGACTAACCAATTCTTTTACCTATAAAAATTTTAATCTAAGTTTTCAGATTGACTGGCGAAAAGGAGGAAAAATATTCTCATTAGACCAGTATTATGGATATGGAACCGGACTTTATCCTGATTCCGTCGGACTAAATGACCTCGGAAACCCTATCAGAAATACACTGGATAACGGAGGTGGTGTTATTTTACCCGGAGTGATGCAGGATCCAAATAACCCGGGAATTTATATTCCAAATACGATCAGACTTGACAAGTCTATGTCCAGCCAGACATTGGGAACTGATCCTCCTGTTGCCGCTTTTGTGTATGATGCAAGCTTTATAAAACTCCGTCAATTATCTGTTTCTTATACTTTTAATACCAATTTTCTAAGAAACACCGGCATTCAGAATCTTACTGTGGGATTTACAGGAAGTAACCTTTGGATCATTCATAAAAACCTTCCTTATTCAGATCCTGAAGCAGGTATTTCATCGGGAAGTATCCAGGGATACCAGTCCGGAGTTATGCCGGCTACCAGAAATTTTGCCTTCAATGTGAAAGTTAATTTTTAAAAACAATAACAATGAAAAATACAATTATATTAAGTTCATTTCTGGCTTTATTCCTGGCAGGATGTACTTCCGAAGATGTCAATCTTGATCCTCATGTAGCTTATAACATGTCCCCGGAACCTCTTCTTACCTATGCAGAAAAGGAATTGAGTGATTATATGACGACTCCAAGTGTTAATGAAAATAATTTCCGTCTTATCATGCAGTACTGGCAGGAGACCACATATGTGAACGAAAGTAACTATAACTTTACGGCAAGAAATGTTTCCAACAATGTATGGGGAGATAATTATGTGAATGTCCTCAACAATCTGAACAAAGCAAAAGAACTTGTGGAACAATACCAACCTGGACCATCAGAGCTGAATACATGGCCCGCAAAGAAGAAAAACCAGCTGGCTGTTATAGATATTCTATCGGTATATACATTTCAGACATTAGCAGATACTTTTGGGGATATTCCGTACAGTCAGGCACTCAATCATCATCAATTTCCTCTTCCGGCTTATGACGATGACAGACAGATTTATGAAAGTTTGATCAGCAGACTGAAAACAGATCTTAATAATTTGGAGGAAGGAGCTGGAACCTTCGGATCGGGTGATATTCTTTACAACGGTGATATTGGAAAATGGAAAAAGTTTGGAAATTCACTGCTTTTAAAACTGGGAATTGCGCTTTCAGATATCAATCCAACGTTGGCACAGTCTACAGTAAATACAGCAATTACAGGAGGTATTATTACAGATGAATCTCAAAATGGTCTTTTCCGGTATCTGGCGGAGACTCCCAATTTCAGTCCATTGTATGAAAACCTTGTGAACAGCGGAAGGGATGACTTTTTTGGAGGAAAACCCTTTATTGATTTTATGAATATGACCTCAGATCCAAGGATAACAAAATATTTTCAGGATGTAGACGGAGAATATATAGGACAGGTAATAGGTTTGGCGGGGGAGTTTTCTGCATTTTCAGCACCAGGAACTTTTGCTTATACTCCTATAACTCCAGGAAATCTGATGACGCATACGGAAGTGGCTTTTTATCTTGCTGAAGCAGCAGCCAGGTTTGGAATAGGAGGCAGTCCGGAAACTTTATATAAAAATGCAGTTAGGGTTTCGTTCCGTGAATGGGGTTTTTCTGATCAGGATGCTCAAACATATCTAATAAACAATCCTTATAACGCTTCCAACTGGAAGAAATCTATCGGAGAACAGGCCTGGGTAGCCATGTACAATCATCCGGTGGTTTCCTGGAACTTTTACCGTCGTTTGGATTATCCAGCGCTACAGGCACCACCTACAGCTATTGCCAATGCAGAAGGGAAAGTTCCGGTAAGGCTGCAGTATCCCACCTTAGAAGCAACGACTAATGGATCCAATTATGCCAAAGCTGCCACGGCAATTGGAGGAGATAGGCTTACCACCAAAGTATTTTGGGATAGCCATTAAATGAACAAAATCCTTAATATCTTGCTTTTTCATATCGATTATTTTGTATCCTTAAGCCTGTATAATGCAGGCTTTTTTTATTATTTCAAAAAACAGTTGGTAGATAAAAATTGCCCATTTATAGCTATTTTTTTCCGGTTCATATTCATTTGTACATCTTTGAAACTGTAAATAATAAATATTTGAATTATGAAAGTAATCGGAATTTCGAAACTAATGAGCAGATTCTTTTTAATGTTGGCTTTAGGAAGTATTTTCTTCAGTTGTAAAAACAGTGATGATGATGATCCGGCTCCCGGTTCACATGGCATTGAAGTAGCAACAGGAGTATTCAAAGGAACTATGAAAATTCAGGGGCAAGATTATTACAATGCAATAGTTAATGTTTCAAAGACAGATGATGCCCATGTTAAAGTGCAGCCTAAATCTGGTGAAGCTTATTCAACAGCAACCTCTAAAACCATCAATGTTACCAATTCTGCAGGAGTAAGTGTTTCAGGCAATGACAGCCAGGGAAGTTTTAACTACATGATTTCATCAAAATCACTTCAGATCAGCACTCAGAAAGCATCCGAAAATGAGGTAGCTTTTTATTTTGAAGGCGAAAAGCAATAATACAATAAAATGTGGTTGGTTTATTATTCGAATGTTGAATAATGTTTTGGCTTATGACTCATGTCTTAAGCCAATTTTTTAAAATAATTTAAGGCCAACAATCCCAACGACAATCAGTAATGCTGATAATAATCTTAGAATACTTGCTGAATCCTGAAAAAAGAGAACTCCCACCAATAGCGTTCCTACAGCACCAATTCCCGTCCATACTGCATAAGCAGTTCCGATAGGAATACTTTTTTGAGCAAACCAGAGAAATCCACCGCTAACAGACATGCACAGAATTGAAAAAATAATCCAGCTCCACTTATTATTTTCCGGCTGTTGAGAAAGTTTAAGTCCTAAGGGCCATCCGATTTCAAAAATTCCTGCGATAATTAATGCAATCCAGTTCATACTATTTGTTTTAATGATATTTTGAATGAAAATCTATTAAAGAAAATTCATTGCTACTACAGTACAAAGCTACCATTATCCATTTATAATCAATACTATAAACTTTGTGACCCGACAAAAAACAGAGATAGAATGTACTTTAGAGAAGATGAAACGTTTTACATTTTAAATAGAATAGTATCATATGGAAGTGCATAATTCTACTTATTGGGCTTGCTCACATACTTACTTCCTTTCACAAAAAAGCGCCAGGGTAAAAGCGCATCTTCCTGTGCATAGGCAACACCTATCCGGGGACCAGCAATAATGTCATCCGGAGAATACGAAATACCGTGATCTTCAATCCAGATCTCATGGCCGGTAAGCTCTTTTTTGTTAAAGGAACGGTCAATACCTAACGCTTTGGCAGCTGATCCCGGACCTGCAGAAATAGCAGGTTTAGAAGCAGGCATATTTCTTCTATGCTCCATAATTTCTTTTCCTACCAAAGGTTCAACAGCTCTGATGAGTACAGCATGAGGCTCATCTTCCACGGATGTTACTACATTAAAAAGATGGTGAATTCCATAGCATAGATAAACATAAGAAACTCCGCCATGGCTGTAGAGCGTTTCAGTACGGTCTGTCCGTCTGCCGCCA
This sequence comes from Chryseobacterium sp. AG844, assembly GCF_003182335.1. Lineage (NCBI taxonomy): Bacteria > Pseudomonadati > Bacteroidota > Flavobacteriia > Flavobacteriales > Weeksellaceae > Chryseobacterium > Chryseobacterium sp. AG844. Next base: position 58,599 of record NZ_QGTV01000023.1, read on the forward strand.
TAGGCATGGGAAGCTTTATCTTTCACGCCAAAATAAGCTTCTGTTTCTACAATGATTCCTGCTGTTTTTTCACCATTGAGATCTGTAAAAAGTACTTTTCCCAAAAGATCCCGGGCCAGAAAAAGAACGTCCTGATTGGAATAGTAGGAGAGAGATAGTTTCATGAATGATGTTGGAAATTATTCATTCAAATGTAATGATAATCCTGTAAAAACAGAAGAATACGAAAGTGAAATTAAAAAGGTACCACAAAAAGTCAATTTTCATAAAACAGTGAGTAATTTGGCACATCCATTGTTGTTTTTCAGGTACATCATTTCACACCACTATAAAAAATTATAGGTTTTGACACTTATTTTCCCTGGAATAATCCGGGGAATTTTTATTGGCATCAAATGTATTGAAAATAAAAAAGTCCCACATCAATGTGAGACTTTCATTATTTTATCTTGCTCCCGGAGGGCAGTGTTCTTTCAGATATTTTGTAAACATGGTAGCCAGATGCAGCGATGTTCCTTCTCCTTCATTAATAGAATGGGTACGGTTAGGATAAGACATCAGCTGAAACTGTTTGTTATATTTTACCAGTTCATTGATATATACTTCCGTATTCTGGTAGTGTACATTATCATCTCCCGTTCCGTGAACCAGCAGAAGATTTCCTTTTAAGTTTTTAGCATAGGCCAACGGAGATCCATTGACAAAATCTTCTCTGTTTTCCTGTGGGAGACCCATATAGCGTTCCTGGTAGATATTATCATAGAATAACTGATTGGCAACGGGTGCAATTGCAATTCCCGTCTGGTAAATATCAGGATATTGTCCTAAAAGGTTCAGGGTAGAAGAACCTCCGCCGCTCCAGCCCCACACGGCAACTCTTGAAGTATCGATATAAGGCCATTTTGCGAATAAGGCTTTAGCTCCCATTGCCTGATCACGGATATTGAGCTGTCCTATTTTCCGGTAAATAGATTTTCTCCATTCCCGTCCTTTTGGAGAAGGAGTTCCGCGGTTTTCAAGGGACAAGTATAAATAGCCGTCTTCTGCCATATCACCCGTATATAAATAATTCCAGCCTGTGTAGAAATTATCGGTAACGGTTTGTGATCCCGGTTCTCCATACACTGTAAAAACAACAGGATATTTTTTATTGGGATCAAAATTTTTAGGTTTTACTACCCAGCCGTCCATTGTAATGCCATCCTGTGTTGTAATCTGGAAGAATTCTGCTTTAGATCTTGCCGGGTCGGCTTTTGCAGATCTTTTGGCAGCAACCAGTTCTTTATGATCGGGAAGCGATATCACAGATCCAATGGAAATGGCATTCACACTGTTATTGGTAAACATAGCGATTTTCCCATTGGGTGAGATCGTATATTGGTTAGAACCTTTAAAAGCTTCAGGCGTTACTTTTTGAGCTTTTCCACCTTTCATACTTACTTTATAAAGATATTTCTGAGTGGCGTTATCTGGAGAAGCCAAAAAGTAGATCAGTTTATTGGGAACATCAAAAAACTCAGGTTTGATAACATCGAAAGCATCTTTTGTGATCAATGTTTCTTTACCGCTCATATCTATTTTATAAATATGTCTCCATCCGTCTTTTTCAGACAGCCATAAAAATTCTTTCCCATTTTCAATCCAGTCCCAGCCGCTTGGATCATTATCATTCCATCGGGATTTTATGTCAATCCATGCTGCATCTGTTTCTGTATGAATGGTTTTGCTGCTTCCAGAATCCGCATCTGCAACAATAATTTTACTTTGATTCTGTTTTCTGTTCAGCTGCTGAAGAATGACCGATCTGGAATCCAGCACCCATTCCATTCTGGGAATATAGTTTTGTACTTCATCACCTGCTATATCAGCTTTCTTTGTTGATTGGGAAGCCAGATCATAAAACCAGATGCTGCATCCTGAAGGATTTTCTCCAACTTTCGGATATTCTACAGGAACGGTAAACGAATACAGACTGTCCGTATTATTGATCATCAGGAAATTCTTGGTACTTCGGGCATCCATTTTCCAGTAGGCAATTTTCCTGCCGTCCGGAGACCATCTGAAACCATCCTGCGTTCCGAATTCTTCTTCATATGCCCAGTCAAAAGTACCATTGATCATTCTGTCGGTACCATCATTCGTAATTTTACTGATCTGATTATTTGAAAGATCCTCAATATAGATATTATGCTTAGAAACATAGGCTACCTTTTTTCCGTCAGGTGAATATTTTGCAAACATTAACGATGAAGCCGGCAAACCTTTTCCAAGCTGGATCAGTTTTTTTGTGTTTTTGTCGAAAATCCAGTAATCTCCACGGGTATTATCCCTCCATACTTTTTTGGTATCGGCAAATAACAACAGGCTTTTTCCATCAGGAGACACCTGAAAACTCTGTACCTGCAGACCATTGGAACTTCCGGCAGGAATCAGTTCACTACTGTTTAAAAGCGTCTGATCTTTTCCGGGATGCAATAGATCAACAATTTCAACCCCTTTTTTAGTAAATGAATAATAAGCATTGCCATCGGGAGTCCATTGTGTCTTCTGTGCCGCCAATGGTGATAAACACAGGAAATACAATGCAATAGCTGTTAGTTTTTTTATGTTCTTCATAAATATAATTTGAATTAAGCCAGATGTTCAGCTCTGTAATTTTCAATGTCTTCAACCGATTTGATCAATCCGTTCCCCAGAAGTCTGTAACTGTCATCCGTAATCAGGAAATCATCTTCTACACGGATTCCACCGAAATTCCGGTATTCATTTACTTTATCATAATTAATAAAGTCTGCGTTTTTATTTTCGGCCTGCCACATGTCAATCAATTCCGGAATCATATAAATACCAGGTTCAACTGTCACTACAAAACCGGACTCCAAAGCTTTTCCTAAACGTAAAGATTTCAATCCGAATGTTTTGGTATCTTTTGGTTCTTCTTCAGTATAGCCAATATATTGTTCCCCAAGGTCTTCCATATCATGTACGTCAAGTCCCATCATGTGTCCCAGTCCGCACTGAAAAAACAGGGTATGAGCGTGGTTTTTTACAGCATCTTCGGGATTTCCCTTCATCAGTCCAAGATCGACAAGTCCTTCTACCAGATGTTGTGCTGCTTTCAGGTGGATATCTTTAAACCGTACTCCCGGTTTTAAAAGCTTCTGGGCCTGATTAAAAGCATTCAAAACCACTTCGTACATTTCCTTCTGCTTTGTTGTAAACGTTTTGCCTACAGGAAAGGTTCTGGTAAGATCACCTGCATATCCCATTGAAGTTTCTGCTCCGGAATCGTTCAGGAAAAGGTCTCCCTCTTTCATGGTATTGAGACGGTAATGATTATGCAGAATACCTCCGTTGATCGTTACAATGGGAGGATAAGACATCTGGCATTCTTGGTTGGCGGCAAGATATTGGATCGCATTGGCAATTTCATATTCTTTCATTCCGGGTTTCGCAAGACGCATGGCCAGCAAATGCATTTCATTGGATACATTTACAGCCTGTTCTATCTGTACAATTTCCTGAGCTTCTTTAATAGAACGCTGTTTCACAATAGCTTTGATCATTTCGACAGAAGGCTGTAATTCCTTAATTTTAATTCCAAGAAGATCTCCCAGCAAAATTTTATTGGAAGACTGATAGGGAGGAAGATAATGTACTTTTCTTCCTGAAGCTTTTGCTTTTACAATATATTGAGAAAGATCTGCATAAGGTAACGTTTCCTGAACACCGGATTTAAGGCTTTTTTCCTTAAGGGTTTCCTGCCTTCCCATCCATACAATTTCATCTATACTTAGCTCATCACCGAAAATAATGGTTTTATTTTCATCAATATCGATAATAGCTGCTATACGGGGTTCCTGAATCCCGAAGTAATATAAATAGGTACTGTCCTGGCGGAAATAATAAGGGTTGTGCTCAAAGTTCACAGGATTCTCTATATTTCCCAGAAATAATAAGATTCCATCGGATACATTTTTCTGTAATACTGCTCTTCTTTCTTGATAAGTTTGTGCTGAAAACATATTATGAATAGTTTTTATTTTAAAACTTTAAAGTTACGATTTTGTACTATTTATAGTACTTTATTCATTAAAAATAAGAATATGTAAAATTTGAATTTTAATACGATATTTAATGTTCATATTTTGCTTATCTTCAGCAATATTTTAACCTTGCTAATCTAATAACCGGTAAAGCATTCATAGTATGATGAAGAGTTTGCAATTTTCTGTTCCTGCCGATACCAACAAAAGTATACGTATTCAGGAAGATATAATGCCTAATTTCTATCCTTATTTCCACCGCCACACCGAAACCCAGATTATGTGGATCCTTAAAGGACATGGAACACTGGCCATAGAACAAAATCTTTTCAATTTTGAGGCGGGCGATATTTTCTATCTGGGTGCTAATCAATCGCATGTTTTCAGAGGTAATTTTGAAAAAAATGAAAAGCAGAAGGTTCATTCCATTTCTATTTTTTTTGATCCTCATAAAAAGATCGCTGCATTTTTCGACTTACCGGAATTTGAGGAACTTAAAAACTTTATCAGTCATTCAGAGGTAGGTTTCCAGGTGGCTTCCAGGCTTACAAAAAGTATCGGAGAAAATATTGCGGCTTTGCAAAAAACAAAAGGAGTAGATCAGATCATAGATTTTATAAGAATTTTAAACCATCTTATGCAAAACAGGCATCTGCATATTCCCTTATCTCCGGAAAAGAAACTGCCTGATCATATTTCAGATACAGACAAAAGAATTATTGATGCCCAGACTTTTATCAAGAAAAATTTTACCCAACATAAGCTTACCCTTGATCTGATTGCCAAAGAAGCCTGTATGACTCCTCAGGCTTTTTGCCGTTCTTTTAAAAAACGTACCCGCATCACTTATATTGAATATCTCAATGAGCTTCGTGTACAGCGGGCCTGCAGACTTTTAACAGCCAGCAGCATGTACAGTATTTCTTCTGTTGCATTCAATAGTGGGTTCAATAGTCTTACCAATTTTAACAGGGTTTTCAAATCCATTATGAAATATTCTCCTAAAGAATATCTGAAACACTACAAAGAGGCTACCATACAACAATAAAAAACAACATGTTAAAATACGGTTAGAACACATTAAAATATTAACATTTTCCGTTTTAAAATTCACCTAGTTTTGAATAAATATTATTTGATATGAGTACAAAACTAAACTGGGAAGGTATTTATCCTGCTGTATTAACGCCTTTTACAAAAGAGGGTGAGATAGACTTTGAAATGTTTGCTGTCAATACAGAAGCTCAGATTAAAGCAGGAGTTCATGGAATTATCCTTGCAGGAACATTAGGGGAAGCCAGTGCGTTGGAAACGGAAGAAAAATTTGAACTGCTGAAATACGCAAAAAAAATAACGCAGGGCAGAATTCCTGTCATTCTTAATCTTTCTGAAAATACCACCAAAAATGCTGTCAACTTCGCTAAGAAAGCAAAAGAATTGGGTGCAGACGGCCTGATGCTTCTTCCTCCAATGCGTTACAAAGCTGATAACCGTGAAGTGGTTGAGTATTTCAAGGCAGTGGCTTCCGCTACGGATCTTCCGATCCTTATCTATAATAATCCTGTAGATTACGGAATTTATGTCAACCTTGACATGTTTGAGGAGCTTATTGAATATCCAACCATTCAGGCTGTCAAAGAATCAACGAGAGATCTGGCCAATGTAACCAGAATGATCAACCGTTTTGGGAAAAGAATCAAAATTCTTGGAGGTGTAGATACGATTTGCCTGGAAACCCTGATGCTTGGAGCTGATGGCCTTGTGGCAGGTCTTGTAGATGCCTTTCCTAATGAAACAATGGCCATGTACAACTATGTTAAAACAGGCGAATACGACAAAGCTGTTGCCATCTACAGATGGTTTATGCCATTGCTTGAGCTTGACATTCATCCTAAACTTATCCAGTATATCAAGCTTGCTGCAACAGCGGAAGGGATAAGCAATCCTTATGTGAGAGCTCCACGTCTTGAACTTCATGGAGAAGAAGCTGAAAGAATTCAAAAAATTATTGAAGAAGGCAGAGCGAATCGTCCGGTATTATTAATTCCAGAAATACAGCTATGATGGAAGAAACATCAACACAAAATATAGACAAAAGAATTCAGATAGCGGTTGAAGCCTTCCGGTTTCTGAAAAACACCACCATCAATGAACGGGCTGAATTTATGAATGCTGTAGCGGATCAGATTGAAGCCTTGGGAGAAGAACTTTTAACAGTTACTCATGCTGAAACTTCATTGCCATTAGCCAGACTTACCGGAGAAAAGACAAGAACAGCAGGACAATGGAGAAGCTATGCAAAAGCTGTTGCTGCCGGGATCTATACGGAGGCCAGAATTGATCTTGCCCAGCCTGAAAAACAAAAAGGAGATCTCCGGAAATACAATGTAGGCATAGGGCCTGTAGTTGTTTTCGGAGCCAGTAATTTTCCCTTTGCATTTTCTACTGCAGGAGGCGATACAGCCAGTGCAATCGGGGCAGGCTGTCCTGTTATTATAAAAGCACATCCGGCACATCCACAGACTTCACAGATAATGGCGGATGCGATAAGTGCTGTTGTTAAAGTTTTCGGATGGCCTGAAGGAATTTTCAGCCATATCACCGGAACATCTTATGAGATCGGAGCTTATCTGACCCAGCATCCGGACATCCGGGCTATTGCGTTCACAGGTTCATTTAATGGCGGAAAAGCATTGTTTGATATTGCCAGCCGCCGTGAAAATCCTATTCCTGTATTTGCAGAAATGGGAAGTATCAATCCGGTATTTGCCTTTCAAAACCTGCTTGAAACCAAAGCTGAAGCATTGGCAAAGGAATATATCAGTTCTTTAACGCTGGGTGTAGGACAATTTTGTACCAATCCGGGAGTGTTTATAGCATTGAAAGGAGAATTGTTTAACCGTTTCATCAATACATTAAAAGAAGAAATTCAAAAAGTGGCTCCCGCTAAAATGCTTCACAAAGGAATATTAGACAATTTCGAAAAAAACAAAAGCATTGCATTGGAACAGCCTGATGTTGAAATCATTGCATCAGCAGAAACAGAAAATTCTTCGGGCAACGCAACCGTGATAAAAACCAGTGCCGGAAATTTCGTGAATAATCCGGTATTAAGTGAAGAAGTCTTTGGCCCATTTGGTATTGTTGTGGAGTGTGAAACAGATGAAGAACTCATTGAAATTGCCCAACAGCTAAAAGGACAGTTAACCATCACCATCGCAGCGACCCGTGAAGATGTTCGCGATAACAGTACATTGATTACTATTTTGAAAGATAAATGCGGAAGATTATTATTCAATGGTATGCCTACAGGAGTAGAAGTGGTGTACAGCATGCAGCATGGAGGCCCGTTTCCTTCTACTACCGATTCCCGTTTTACCTCCGTAGGACCGGATGCTGTGAAACGATTTGTCCGTCCGGTTTGTTTTCAGAACTGGCCGGATGAATTCTTACCGGATGAGTTGAAGAATGCAAATCCATTGCAGATTAGCAGAATGGTGGATGGAACAGTGAATTCAGGATCGTTAAAATTACAGACCACATGAACAGAACATTTTTTTGTATAGATTCTCACACCTGTGGATGTCCTGTACGTCTTGTTGCAGGAGGTGCCCCAATTTTAAAAGGAAATTCCATGATGGAACGCCGGCTGCACTTTATGGAAGAATACGACTGGATCAGAAAGGGATTAATGTTTGAGCCCCGCGGCCATGACATGATGAGCGGAAGTATTCTGTATCCTCCTGTAGATGAAAATAACGATATCGGAGTTTTATATATTGAAACCAGCGGATGTCTTCCCATGTGCGGGCACGGAACCATCGGAACGGTTACCATAGCTATTGAAGAAGGACTTGTTGTTCCTAAAATTCCGGGAAAATTACGTCTTGAAACACCTGCAGGACTTATCCTCATCGATTATGTACAGGAAGGAAAAAAAGTAAAATCTGTAAAGCTGACGAATATAAAGTCTTTCCTGTATGCTGAAAACCTGGAAGTTGAATGTCCGGATCTGGGATTAATAAGAGCCGATGTTGCTTATGGTGGAAATTTTTATGCGATTATAGATCCTCAGGAAAATTTCAGAGATATTTCTGATTTTACGGCCAGCCAGCTCATCCATTATGGAAAGATTATTCGAAAATTACTCAATGAAAAATATGAATTCATTCATCCGGAAATTGAACATATTACCGGATTAAGCCACATTCAGTGGACGGGTAAACCCACAGATCCTGAAGCCAGTGGAAGAAATGCAGTATTGGTAGGCGAAAATGCCTTAGACCGTTCGCCGTGTGGTACGGGAACTTCGGCAAGAATGGCGCAATGGTATGCAAAAGGAAAACTGAAGGAAGGTGAAGAATTCATTCATGAAAGTTATATCGGATCCCGGTTTATAGGGAGAATTGAGGAGACTGCTACTTTAGATGGGAGACCAGCCATTATTCCGTCAGTAGAAGGCTGGGCAAGAATTACCGGATACAATCATATAATTATTGATGATAAAGATCCTTATTGGCAGGGATTTCAGGTAATGTAACAGGCATATGGCACAGAATAAAGGAAAAGCACTCATCATAGGTGCAGGAATAGCAGGATTAAGCTCAGCGTATTATCTTTTGCAGAAAGGATGGCAGGTGGAAATTCTTGAGCAGAATGATCTCACCAACAACTGTTCTTATGGCAATGCAGGCATGATTGTACCCAGTCATTTTACCCCATTGGCAGCTCCGGGAGTTGTAGCACAGGGAATACGCTGGATGTTCGATAGTAAAAGTCCGTTTTATGTAAAACCTTCACTCAATTCGAGACTTATATCCTGGGGATTGAAATTTTTGAAACATTCCAACCAGAAACATGTTGATTATTCTGCAGCAGCTATCAGGGATCTTAACCTGGCCAGCAGCAGGCTTTATAATGAGATCGCGCAAAAAGATGAATTTGATTTTGAGCTGAATCAGAATGGTATTTTAATGCTCTATAAAACTGAGAAGGTTGCGGAAGAAGAAGCAGAGCTTGCCCACAAGGCAATCAGTATGGGTTTACCCGTTGATATTCTGGGTAAAAAAGAAATTCAGGAACTTGAACCCAATGTTCAACTGGATGTTATCGGAGGAATCAATTATAAATGCGATGGCCATATGAATCCCATGAAGCTGATGAAACAAATGATCTCTTATCTTAAAAATAATGATGTCATTTTTCATACCCATCATCGGGTAACAGACTTTGAAACTTCCGGCAGCAAGATTAAAACAGTCATAGCAAATGGTAAAGAATTTACTGCAGACCAATTTATCATGACGGGAGGTTCATTCTTGCCTGAACTTGCTCAGAAAGCAGGTCTTAAAATCCATTTAATGCCCGGAAAAGGATATTCGTTGATCCACCAACCGGAAAATCCACTTAATAGGTTGGAGCATGCCGCTTTATTACTCGAAGCCAAAGTTGCAGTAACTCCAATGAACGGACACATCCGTTTTGGCGGAACGATGGAACTGGCTTCCCACAATGATACAATTAATATGAAAAGGGTAGAAGGAATCATCCAATCCATCCCCAAATATTTACCAGACTTCAAGGTTGAAACCCCAAAAGAATCTGAAATCTGGTTCGGATACAGACCTTGTGCCCCAGATGGACTTCCGTATTTAGGACAGTCTTCCCAATTGAAGAACCTGATTATCGCAGGCGGAGGAGGTATGATGGGACTAAGCTTGGGACCCATTTTTGGAAAAACAGTTTCAGAACTTGCTAATGACCAAAAGCCAACGGTTGATATAAAGATATTCAACCCTGAGAGATTTAGTTAAAAAACACCACATAACACACAAATCAAGCCAAAAACAATTTGATTATTTAAATAATTTATTAACCACCAAATCCAAAAAATTATGAAAAAATTTAAATTACTATTACTTGTTTCCCTATTTCCAGCAATAGGTTTTGCTCAGGAAAACAGACCTCGTGAGTGTAAAGCAGATGAAATGATGAAAAAACATTTTGAACTGCATCCCGAATCTAAGGCTGAATATGAAAACTTTGAGAAATATACCAAAGATTTCGTAAAAAAGATGGGATCGAACAAAAACTCATTGAATAATAGGGTCAGCAATCCAACCTACATCATCCCTGTGGTTTTTCATGTGTATGGAGAGTCTCAAAGTAATGTAAAAGTAAATTACCAAAAAGTAGTTGACTTACTGCAACAAATCAACTTAAATTTCAATGGAATCAACACGGATTCAAATACTGTAGATCCATATTTCCAATCTATCAGAGGAGCATTAAGCATTGAATTCCGGTTAGCTAAAATTGATCCAACCGGAAAAGCTACAAGCGGAGTGGTATTTCACCCTTTCAAAGGTGGATATGGCAACGGAGGTGGGTATGATGCACAAATTGGCACAGATGCATGGGATAATACAAAGTATATGAATGTGTATATCCAAAATGACCTGTATGCTAATAAAGATTTATATCAATCAGGAGTTGCCTGGTATCCGGATTCATACATGACTTCAGTAAATACAGCCAGAGTTGTTTATAACGGACGTTATATATTTAATGCTGCAGGAACAGTAGCTTCAAACGAGTTTTCTGATACATTTACTCACGAATTCGGGCATTGGCTAAATCTTCAGCACACGTTCAATGTTCTGTGTTCAACTGCAAACCCTGGTAATGATGGTGACGGAGTTGCTGACACCCCTGTAGAAAATGCATCTTCCGGATTGGGATGTAACGCTGGTAACAATTGTCTTGGACAAAAAGTAAATGTTGAAAACTATATGGGATACAATGGTTCTTCCGGCTGTTATAAAATGTTTACCAATGGACAGGTGAACAGAATGCTGGCAGCATTAAACCATCCTTCGCGAATGAATTTATGGCAGCCTGCCAACTTAGCCGCAACCGGAGTTGCCAATACGCCACCTAGGCTAACCCTTAGCAACAGTACATTTACAGAGAATTTAAACAATAATGGAGCCGTGTCATTAGATGGAACAGTAGCATCTGCCCCTGCATCAAAGATTACGCTAAACGGAGCAACATTTGCCCTGCCAAATGGAACCACTCTTACTTCAGGAACCCATTTCACGTCTTCATTACCAGCAGGATTAACTGCAAGTATAGCAGTTACAAGCCCTACTACAGCTACACTTACCATCAATGGTGCTGCAACCAGTCATCCCAAAAGTCAGGTCCTGAATTCTTCAATTACATTCCTGAATCCGGCTATAACAGGAGGAACAACTTCACTAGGATCAACAACAGCTTTGGCCTTAACTTTTTCTTATAAAGATCCTTACAAAATAGTTACAGGAACTCCTCTGGAAAGTTATGCCAACCCAACACCAACAACAGTAACCACCAACTCAGGGGCAACCTGGAAATATTTTATCATTAACCCGGAGCTTAGTGATGATGCAGGATATGGCGCCTGGTACTATGGAGCCAATCAATTAAAATTGGAAACTTATTGGAAAGGATTAGTGTGCCAAACAGGAACAAGAAATATTAGTTTAATTCCGGCTTGCACCACCATAACGAATGCAAATAATATAGGGTATCCAACTTGGACTCCCGGACAACTGGATGTGTATACTCCTACCTATACTACCTGGTCTGGTAAAACAGCCTATGTTGGTTTTAGAAACCAATTCGAAGGCTATGATATTAACGGCTATTTCAAAGTGAGCGTTGGGGCCAATGGTTCAAATTACTCTGTCACTGAGTTTGCATATAATACACAACCATATGGCAGTATTACAACACCTTGTGCATTATCATTCTCCACTGCAGACGTTGATACAACCAACTCAGAAACTTCCATCTATCCAAATCCGGTTTCTGATGTATTGAATATTAAAACAAAATGGGAAATTAAATCAATTTCTGTTTATGATATGTTTGGAAGAAAAATGAATGCAAAAGTTGTTGGTGATAAGGTTGAGGTTAAACACTTCCTGAGCGGAACTTATTTAATTGATATTGAAACTTCTTTAGGGAAATCTTCCCAAAAATTCATTAAAAAATAGTTTCGTATTCATATACAGTTGATTGGGCTTCATTGTAAGCCCAATTTTTTTATCCTGTTTATGAGCAGTTCTTCATTTATTTATGTAATTTTATTCTTTGATAACAATATTCCATGCATTATAAAAACGACAGGATCATTATCCGTGAATTTACCCCTGAAGAATTTTCATTATTTTCCACTCTTTTTGAAAATGAAAATGTAACCCGATATCTGCCCTACAAAACCCCGGAAGAATATAAAGAAATGTTTGACAAAGCATTGGCAGATTATGAAGAGGGACCATTCAGCAGATGGGGAATTTTCCATCCCCAGAACAATGATTTTGTAGGAATGTGCCTTGCCAGAACCTTTCTTGACAATCCTGATCAGATGGAAATAGGCTATACTTTAGATGAAAAATACTGGGGTAAAGGTCTTGGAACGGAAGTTTGTAAAGCACTTGTTGAGCACTGTTTATCAATAAATCATCAGAAAGATATCGTAGCAGTAACGGATCTTGATAATATCGGGTCCCAAAAAGTACTTTTGAAAAGCGGCTTTAAAAGAGTTGAAAATCTTGCACGAGAAGATAGGGAACTGGCGTATTTTGTTTTACAGAAAGAGTAAACTTGTGGCTCATATTACAGACGGAGGGCTTAGAATTCCCCTCTTGTGGACTATCGTGTGGACACAATTATTCCTAGTTTTATACATTTATTGTTATTTAGTATTATGACAAGAAATTTCAGGGAATTAGCCGATAAACGTT
>NZ_QGTV01000024.1:0-70253 GCF_003182335.1 Chryseobacterium sp. AG844
ATTGTATCGAGTTTGCAATTGGGATTTTGTATATAATCCCCGTTCATATTCAGAGACAACTTGTCGTTTGAATGCCTCACTGTATTCTTGGACAGGGGACGATGTTTTTTTTAGATTCATAAGGATGACTAATTTTATGGTTTTTTAGTCAACCTTTTTCAGGACGAGACAAAGTAAAAATAAAGCCAAAGGAAAAAGGGATGCTCTTATTTATGGTTTTTTTATCCTTCTGATCTTTGTTTTATTAAGTATCCCTTTCCATATTATTGATGGAATTGCCGGAAATGTCTTCAATGAAATTTCCACAAGTGTATGGCTGAACATTGCGTTCTTCATCATATTCATCTTCTTTGCCGGAAGTTTCTTCGGGTATTATGATATCACGCTGCCAAGTTCTATTGCCAACAAATCTTCCAAAGCGGAAGAGGCAGGAGGAATTATTGGTATTTTCTTCATGGCATTAACGTTGGTGATCGTTTCTTTCTCCTGTACAGGACCTATTTTAGGAAGTTTACTGGGAAGTGCAGTAACTGGTTCATCCAATGTTCCGATGCTGCTGACATTTGCTTTGGCTGGATTCGGGCTGGCATGGGCAATTATTTTTGGACTGCTGGCATTATTCCCGCAGGCATTACAGAGCCTTCCGAAATCCGGAGGATGGATGAATACGGTAAAAGTAGTTTTAGGATTCGTAGAACTGGCATTGGCATTGAAATTCTTGTCTAAAGCTGATCTTGTATCCAAAACATTCTTCTTAAAAAGAGAGCTTTTCATTGCCATCTGGATTATTATTGCATTAGGATTGGCATTATACTTATTAGGATTCATCAGATTCCCGCATGATGATAAAAAGCCTAAAATCTCCATAACAAGGAAGATATTGGGAGTATTGGGAATTGGTTTTGTGATTTACCTGGTTCAGGGGTTAATTCCATCTGACCGTCCTAAAATTCAGTTATTAAGCGGAATCTTACCTCCTCTGAATGTGAGCTATTTCCATGATGAAAAAGACGGGATTTTAGGAACGCATCCGGAGCACGACTTCTTCAAAGCTGTGGAACTGGCCAAAAAAGAGGATAAACCCATCCTGATCGACTTTACAGGATACGGTTGTGAAAACTGTAGAAAAATGGAGGAATTTGTATGGAGCGAACCGGATATCTTACCGATTCTTCAGAACGATGTAGTACTGGCTTCTCTCTATGTAGACGACAAAGAAGAGCTTCCTGAGGATCAGAAAACCAAAATTGACCTGGGTGACGGACAGATCAAAAAGGTAAAAACAATTGGAGACAGATGGAGTTTATTCCAGCAGGTGAACTTTAACAACAACTCTCAGCCTCACTATGTTTTAATTACTCCGGACGGCAAAGTAATCAACACGCCTGTTTCAGGATATATGCCTAAAGAGGATTTCAAAAAATTCCTTGAATGCGGGGTAAATTATTATGCCCACTGATAAAATTCATTTTTAAATAGCCTTAGCTTAAGATATCTGCATCTAAGTTAAGGCTATCATTTAATATTAGTTCTTTATTTCGAGTTCGATCACATATCCCTCATGTCCTCTTACATTGATAAAGTTCCCTCCTTCAAATCCCAGATACTGTCCTTTAATTCCGGTAAGCCTTCCTGTAAATTCAGGTTTTTTATCCAAAGTAAATGAAGAAACTTTTTCCGGTTTTTCAAAAGGATAATCAAACATCCACAGCTCTTCACCATCGCTGTAAAATTTCTGGAAATCGTCAGGAAAATATTCTTTTATCTTTTGTCGGAAATCGGCAAGGTCTACTTCTCCTTCAAAATCATCCTGCAGCATCTTTCTCCAATTGGTTTTATCTGCCAGATGTTCTTTTAAAGCTACTTCTATCATTCCTGCTTCATAACGGTTTTCCGTTCTTGCGATAGGCAATGCAAAAGTTGCACCCTGATCAATCCATCTTGTAGGAATCTGTGTATTTCTGGTTACGCCTACTTTTACATCTCCTGTATAGGCCAGATAAACAGTGTGTGGCTGCAGCTGAATCTGTTTTTCGATATCAAGATCGCGTTCCGCAATATCTAAATGTGCTGTAGAAAGTTCCGGGCGGATAATGGTATCGCTTGCATAAGGGCTTTCAAAAAAACAATTTTTGCAGAATCCCATTCTGTAAATTGGTTTATTTTCACCACAATTTACACACTGGAATCCTGTATGTTTTATGCTTAACTCCTTTCCAAACAGCTCATTCATGTGGATCAGATCCCCGGAAAGATTGAGATAGTATTGGATTGGCTTAGCATCGTAGCTTGTCATCTTTAAAATTTGCCCTTGAAACTGCATAATGATGTTTTTAAGTATAAGTAAATATAGAAATTTTATTTGATCTTTTTTTGCAATTTAATCTCATCCAGCTCCTTTTTTAGAGCATTTATCTGGCTTTGAAGTTTTTGCAATTCCGGATTATTTATATTTTTTGACTGAGGTGAATACTGCCATATCAGATGAATATCCTTCACTAATTCATTATGTTCATCCAGTCTTTTTTTACTGATGGTAACACTGTCGTTCAAAAGGGTGATCCTTAAAAAATTCTGTGTTTTTTCTTTAAATGACTCATGATTAATAATAGCCAGCTCAGGATGGCTTTCCTTAATAATTCTGATATATTTTTCCGACCTCTCTTTCAATGTTTCATTCTCCCATTTCTTTTTGGTAAGCAATATACTCGGAATCAAAATAATAACGGAAAGTAAGCTTATCCATACAGAAACTTTACGATTATTGCTGTTTTTTTCTCTGTAATACTTCTGATATCCTAACACGAGGCTTAATACCCAGGTTCCCACCGCTATAAAAAAACAATTGATAAGATAAAAATAAAAGCCTCCCCAAAAATATTCCCAGTTTCCATTAGCAATACCAAATCCTGCTGTGCACAAAGGAGGTATACATGCTGTAGAAACTGCCACCCCCGCGATAACTTTGATTGCTTCTTTCCTTACGATCCCCAGAAACCATGCAAGTCCTCCAAGCAGGGCTAAAAAACAGTCAAAAATCGTTGCCGTTTTAAAGCTTTCAAGCTGTGAAGTTTCTGAATGAAAAGGAGAAACCAGAAAATATAATGTGGAAGAACAAATGGCCACTACAATCATCAAAAGCCAGTTATAAACACCAAGCTTTATAAGCCTCCTGTTTCCTATAGAAAACCCAAATGCAATTCCAACAACAGGTCCCATCAATGGAGAAATAAGCATTGCACCAATTACCGCAGCCGGGCTATTAACATTTAACCCAATACAAGCAATACCCATGGAAATTACCAGAAGCCAGAGATTATGACCGCGGAAATAAATACCTTCCTCTATCTCGCCAAATGTAAATTCTTCATCTTCTTCCTTGGGAAGTACAAATAACTTTTGAAGATTTATCATTGATTTATATTTTCAGACAAAAGTATAAAAACGTCATTCAAGTTTTATTAATAAATTTGTCTATTAAAATCAACAAATGAATTATCTTGTAACCGGAGGAAGCGGCTTTATTGGTTCCCATCTAATAGAGAAATTATTAAAAAATGGACATTCTGTCATAAACATTGACAATTTTGATAATTTCTATGACTATCAGGTAAAAATTAAAAATACTTTAGAGTCAATCGGTAAAAATTCGGATTTTGAATTCTCGGATAAAGAGACGGATATTCCGCGTTTGGTTTCCCTCACCCATTCTGACCAATATTCCCTCTATTGGCAGGATATCAGGGACCTAAAAGGTCTTGAAAACATCTTTAAGAATCATCATATTGACATGGTGATCCATCTTGCTGCACTTGCCGGTGTTCGCCCTTCTATTGAACGTCCTCTGGAGTACGAAGAAGTGAATGTACGGGGTACTATGAATCTTTGGGAACTGTGTAAGGATTTCCATATTAAAAAATTCATCTGTGCATCTTCGTCAAGTGTTTATGGAAACAATGAAAAAATTCCCTTTGCGGAAACAGATAATGTAGACAATCCTATCTCTCCGTATGCTGCTACCAAGAAAAGCGGAGAAATTATAGGACATGTTTACCATAATCTATACCATATAGATATGATCCAGCTCAGGTTTTTTACAGTATATGGACCAAGACAGAGACCTGACCTTGCCATACACAAGTTCACAAAGCTTATTTCGGAAAATCAGGAAATCCCTTTCTATGGTGACGGAAATACGGCCAGAGACTATACTTATATAGATGATATCATTGATGGAATTACCAAATCTATTCTTTATCTGGAAAACAATTCAGGAATTTATGAAATTGTGAATCTGGGTGAAAACCAGGTAATCACTTTGTCTGCAATGGTGGCTACTATTGAAAAGGCATTGGGAAAATCTGCCATCAAAAAAATTCTGCCAATGCAGCCGGGAGATGTCACAAAAACGAATGCCGATATTACAAAAGCAAAGGATTTAATAGGGTATAATCCGGCCACAGACTTCCAAAATGGCATAAAAAAATTTGTGGAATGGTTTTTGAGAAAACGACAATAAGTAAATGGCTGACATAGCTGCCAGTTAGTTTGTGACAGACATTTATAAGAAAAAATTATAAAAAGAATTGAAAATCAAGTATAAAAAAGTTTATTATACAACCTATTTTTATACTTTTGCAAAAAATTAGAAAATTATGTACTGGACATTAGAATTAGCTTCATATCTAAGTGACGCACCTTGGCCAATGACAAAAGCAGAGCTTATTGACTACGCAATCAGAACTGGTGCACCAATGGAAGTAGTAGAAAACCTTCAGGCTATTGAGGATGAAGGAGAAATTTATGAATCTATCGAAGAAGTATGGAGTGACTATCCTACTGACGAGGATTTCCTTTGGAACGAGGACGAATATTAATAAAGCGATAAGCTTTAGGCTGCGTGCTTAGAGCTTTTTTGCCCTTTTTATATATAATTTACACGATAAGTGTTATTTAAAACGCTTAAAGCATTTTGCATTAAGCATAAAGCAAAAAATTTATGAGTTTTTTAAACAAAGTTCTTAAAGGGTTTTTGGGAGACAAAAAAGCGCAGGACCTAAAAGAAGTAAAAAAAGTTGTAACAAAAATCAGAGCTGTAGAACCTAACATCCAACAATTGTCAGATGATGGGTTGAGACAAAAGACGGCTGAGTTTAAAGAGAATATAAAATCTGCAACCAGCAAGATCACCGCTCAAATAGAACAGATAAAAGAGCAGATAAAAAATTCAACCAACGTTGATGAAAAAGAAGCTCTTTTCTCAAAAATTGAGTCTTTAAAGAAAGAATCTTACGAAATTGAAGAAAAAGTTCTGGTTCAGATTCTTCCCGAAGCTTTTGCATTGATCAAAGAAACGGCAAGAAGATGGGCTCAGAATGGAGAAATCCGTGTAACGGCTAGTGACTGGGACAGAGAACTGGCTGCTGCGGGAAAAGATTTCGTCAGCATTGAGGGAGACACAGCTGTTTGGAAAAACTCATGGGACGCTGCCGGAACTCCTGTAGTTTGGGATATGGTCCACTATGATGTTCAGTTTATCGGAGGGATTATTCTTCACAGTGGTAAAATTGCCGAAATGGCAACCGGTGAAGGTAAAACTTTGGTAGGAACATTACCTATTTATTTAAATTCACTTCCTGAAAGAGGGGTACACGTTGTAACCGTGAACGATTATCTTGCAAAAAGAGACTCGGCATGGATGGGACCTCTTTATCAGTTCCACGGTATGTCTATCGATTGTATTGATAACCACCAACCGAACTCGGACGGAAGAAGAAAAGCATACAACTCGGATATTACCTATGGAACGAATAACGAATTCGGTTTCGATTATCTGAGAGACAACATGGTGACATCACCTTCAGAACTGGTACAAAGAGAACTTAACTTTGCTATCGTAGATGAGGTGGACTCTGTATTGGTAGATGACGCCAGAACACCATTGATCATTTCAGGTCCGGTTCCTCAGGGAGACAGACAGGAGTTTGATGTTCTTAAGCCTTCTATCGACAGAATTGTTGAAGTACAAAAGAAAACCGTTTCCGCTATTTTCAATGAAGCGAAGAAATTAATCGCTGCAGGAAATACAAAAGAAGGTGGTTTCAAATTACTTCAGGCATACAGAGGTCTTCCAAAAAACAGACAATTAATCAAATTCTTATCGGAAAGCGGAAACAGAGCATTGCTTCAGAAAGTTGAAGCACAATACATGCAGGACAACAACCGTGATATGCCGATTGTAGATAAAGATCTTTACTTCGTAATCGAGGAGAAAAACAATCAGGTTGATCTTACAGACAAAGGTGTTGAATACATGTCTCAAGGTAACTCTGATCCTAACTTCTTCGTACTTCCGGATATCGGAACTGAGATTGCTGAAGTAGAAGCTAAAAATCTTCCCAAAGAAGAAGAGTTCGAAGCTAAAGAAAAACTTTTCGCTGAATTTGCTGAAAAATCTGAGCGTGTTCACACCATGAGCCAGCTATTGAAAGCTTACACGTTATTTGAAAAAGATGATGAGTATGTGGTGATTGATGGTGAAGTAAAAATCGTTGATGAGCAGACAGGTCGTATCATGGAGGGACGTCGTTATTCAGACGGTCTTCACCAGGCAATTGAAGCGAAAGAGAATGTAAAAATTGAGGCAGCTACTCAAACTTTTGCAACCATCACGCTTCAGAACTATTTCCGTATGTACAACAAGCTTGCGGGGATGACAGGTACTGCTGAAACCGAAGCTGGAGAACTTTGGGAAATCTACAAATTAGACGTTGTGGTAATTCCTACCAACCGTCCTATTTTAAGACATGACAAACAAGACCTGGTTTTCAAAACGAATAGAGAAAAATATAATGCTGTCATCGAAGAAATTGAAAAATTAACAGCACAGAAAAGACCTGTACTTGTAGGTACTACTTCTGTTGAAATTTCTCAATTACTATCAAAAGCACTTCAATTAAGAAAGATCCCACACCAGGTATTGAACGCAAAGCTTCACAAAAAAGAAGCGGAAATTGTAGCTGGAGCAGGACAGCCGGGAGTTGTAACCATTGCAACCAACATGGCAGGACGTGGTACGGATATCAAGCTTTCTAAGGAAGTAAAAGATGCGGGAGGTTTAGCGATTATCGGTACTGAAAGACACGATTCAAGACGTGTTGACAGACAGTTGAGAGGTAGAGCGGGACGTCAGGGAGATCCGGGAAGTTCTCAGTTCTACGTATCTCTTGAAGATAACTTAATGCGTTTGTTCGGTTCTGAAAGAATTGCTAAAATGATGGACAGAATGGGGCATAAAGAGGGTGAAGTAATTCAGCACTCTATGATCAGTAAGTCTATTGAAAGAGCTCAGAAGAAAGTGGAAGAAAATAACTTCGGAACAAGAAAAAGGCTTCTTGAGTACGATGATGTTATGAATAAGCAGCGTGACGTAATCTACAAGAGAAGAAAGAATGCTCTTTTCGGAGACCACTTGAAGTATGACATCACCAATATGATTTTTGATGTAGCTAATTCTATCGTTGCGAAAGGGAAAGCTTCAGGAAATTATAAAGATTTTGAATACGAAATCATTAAAACATTCACAATGGAATCTCCGGTTTCTCAAAGTGATTTTAATAATAAAAACGTTCAGGATCTGACGAATATCTTATTCAAAGCAGCTCAGGAAGACTACAAAATGAAGCTGAACCTATTGAAAGAAAAATCATTCCCAATCATTGAGAATGTATACCAAAATCAAGGTTCAATGTTCAAAATGATCCAGGTTCCATTCACAGACGGACACAAAACAATGACAATTGTAGCTGATCTTAAAGAAGCTTACGATACTCAGTGTGAAAGTTTAGTGAACGATTTTGAAAAGAATATCACTTTATCAATTATCGATGAAAACTGGAAGCTTCACCTTCGTGAGATGGACGACTTAAGAAGATCTTCACAAGGAGCTGTTTACGAGCAGAAAGATCCATTGGTAATTTACAAGCAGGAATCTTTCCACTTATTCAGTGAAATGATCGATAAATTAAACAAAGAAATTATTTCTTTCTTATATAAAGGCGAAATTCCGGCTTAAGAAAAATTTAATAATATCATCTAAAAACCGCTCTGGCATTGGCCATAGCGGTTTTTTGTTATTCAGTATATAATAATTTTATGATAAATATCAATATTATTATTTATTTAGAACAGTTAAAAATAATATATTTGCAGAAAATTTGAGTTTCATGAAAAATGTACTGATCTGTGCTTCCGCACTGGGAACAATATTGGTTTCTGCGCAAAAAAAAGACACCATCAAATCCAATGACATTGAAGAAGTAGTTGTTAACGGAAGATATTATCAGAAGTACAAGCTGAATGAGGTTTCAGGTTCACTGAGAATTCAGACGCCTATTCTTGAGCTGCCACAAAATGTACAGTCTGTAAGTTCACAGGTTCTTGCTGATCAGATGACTCTAAATATGTCTGAAGGAATAGTCCGTAACGTAAGTGGGGCAAGAAAAGTAGAACACTGGGATAATGTATATTCCAATGTTTTCATGAGAGGAGCAGGTATTGCTACTTTCATGAACGGGATGAATGTTTCTTCTACTTGGGGACCCATCAATCCTGACGCATCTATCATAGACAGAATAGAGTTTGTAAAAGGTCCTGCCGGATTTATGGGATCTATGGGAGATCCTGCCGGATTTTATAATGTAGTAACTAAAAAACCTACAGGAAAGTTTGCCAACAGTGTGCGTTTCACAACGGGAAGCTATAATCTTTTCAGAGGAGAAGCTGATCTGGATGGAGTTCTTGTAAAAGACGGGGTTTTAGACTACCGTATCAATTTGATGGGAAGCTCTAATAAATCCTGGGTGGAAAATGACAAAACAAACAAATTCATTGTTGCCCCTTCCATTACTTTCAGACCTACAAAGACGACTACATTTACAGCACAATACAATTATCAGTATTTAAAATTCAACCAGCCGGGAGCTTATCTGATGTCAAATGACGGATACGCTTCACTGAATGTACATACCAACTTTAATGATCCGAACTTCAAGAAAACTGAAGTAAAAGATCAGAGTTTATTTTTAAGTTTAGACCAAAAACTTTTCAAAGATTGGGTTTGGAGCACACAATATGCTTATATGGACCTGAATTACGACGGAGGTTCTTGGTGGGGAACTTTTGATGCGAACAATAAGAATGTTTTCAACAGAACCTTAAGCAACTGGCAGGCAAAAGGAAAAAATCACATTTTCCAAACCTATGTAAGAGGTAAGCTTAACACAGGAAACATTGTACATAAAATAATTGCAGGATTCGATTATGGAGACAGAAAGTATAATGCAGACTTTTCATCTTTTGCCGGAGGTCCTTTCCCTATTAATATTTATAATGTAAATTATGGAGTAGATCCTTCAAAACTTCCTTCTTCTGACTTTTATAGCTTAAACACTTCTGCTCCGTTTTATAACGATCAGGGGGTAAAATATACTTCATATTATGCTCAGGATCAGATTGAAATGTTTAATAATAAATTGAGATTAACATTAGCAGGAAGGTATACCAGCGGTAAAACCTATTCTGCATACCCTAATCTGAGCCCTGGAACTCCTGTTGTACCAGATACAGCGGGTGAATTTACCCCAAGAGTTGGAGTGAGTTATTCTATTAATGAAAACTTTTCTGCTTACGGAATCTATGATAAGACTTTTGTACCACAATCCGGAACAGGAATTCATCAGACCCTGATTACAGATCCTTTCAGAGGTCAGAATATTGAATTTGGATTGAAGAAAGACTGGTTCGGTGGAAAATGGAACTCTACCTTCGCAGTATACGAAATCAGAAGACAAAATATTCTTGTAGCAGGAAACGCTAATGAAAACGGTGGAGTTGCTTTTCAGATTCCAACCGGAGAACAAAGAGCAAGAGGTTTTGAAACAGATATCAAAGGAGAAATCATCAAAGGATTGAACATCATTGTAAACTATGCCTACACTGATGCAAAAACCATCAAAGACACAGATCCTGCAAGAATTGGAGTTCAGTCTCCAGGAAATGCAAAAAATGTTCAGAATACCTGGATCAACTATAGATTCCAGAATGGTGTTTTAAATGGTTTCGGTATTTCTGCAGGATATCAATATCAGGGAGGAAGACAATCCTGGTATGGGGTAAGTGCCACAAAAGATCAGAGTCTTCCTGATTATTTTGATACCAACTTCGGCGTTTCTTATGTTGCTAAAAAATTCGATATTAACTTTATGTTGAACAATGTTCTTAACAGAAAGCTTTACAGCGGATATAGAGGTGATGGAGGAGAATATGCCTGGATCTACAATGCTCCGCGTAACTGGAGAGTATCAATAGGATATAAATTTTAAAAAATCAAAGGTTAGCCCCTCATGGGGTTAACTTTTTGCTATGAGAAAAAAGCATCATCATAAAAAGAAGGTTTCTTCCACAAAAAAATGGTCTGCAAAGCTGCATTTGTGGCTGGGTTTATCTGTTGGAATCATTGTATTTATAGTCTCTCTTTCAGGGACTTTATATGTTTTTAAGGATGAAATACAGAATAGCTTACGCAAAGAAGCCATTTACCTGAAAAAGGAGGATATCGGAAAAAAGCCATTGTCTATTAATCTGCTTCGTGAAAAAGTTACGCTGGAACTTAATGAAAAATATCCTGTAAGCGCTGTAGAAATTCCTTTGGATAAAAATAAATCCTACCAGTTTGAGTACTATGACAAAAGCAAAAAAGGATGGAATTATTTTCAGCAGGTACACATTAACAAACTGGTCTATGTGAATCAGTACACCGGGCAAATCCTGGCGGTTTATAATGAGAAGTATGATGTATTCAACATCTTGAAATATATCCACTGGGGGCTTCTGCTTAATTCAGAATGGGGACCGTATACTGTAGGAATCCCAACTGTTATTTTCGTCATTATGCTAATTACGGGAATCATTTTATGGTGGCCTAAAAACAAAAATGCAAGAAAAGGACGTTTTTGGTTCAACTGGGAAAATGTAAAAAACTGGAAGCGTAAAAATTATGATCTTCATAATGTTCTTGGATTCTATGCATCATTTATTGCATTGCTATTAAGTATTACAGGGCTTTATTTTGCTTATCCCTATGTAAAAAACACTTTTACTTTTGCATTATCAGGTTCATGGGAACTTCCAAAGGAAAAAGAAAGAAAATCTCCGGACTCTCTGATGGCAAAGAATGAAGCTGTTTTTGATCTCGCTGCGACACAAACTCAAAAGCTGTACGCAAAATCATCCAGCTTCAGAATTACTTTGAACGGAAAGAATAAAAAAGGAAAAGAACTGAAGAATCTTCCTGTAACGGTTTACGGAATGGATGGAAGATACAGTGAAAGAAACATCCTGACATTCGACAAATACTCCGGAAAACTACTCGCCAATAAACCTCATCACAATCTCAATACTGCCGAGAAATATTCCAACGCCAATTATGACATCCATACCGGTTCCTACTTCGGAATCATTGGAAAAGTCATCTGGTTTATAGCCGGCCTCACATGTACATCGCTCCCTGTAACCGGATTTCTGGTCTGGTGGGGAAAAAGAAAGAAAAAAGGAAAGAAAATATAATGAAAAAAGTGCTTTTATCAGCTGCCTGCTTAGGAACTGCTACTGTTTTTGCTCAGGTAAAAGATAGTTTACAAACTAAAAATGTAGACGAGGTTGTCATGACTGCTTCCAGAAAAAAGGAAAGCATCAAAGAAGTTCCAAGCTCCATAACGGTGGTAGGAGAGAAACAGATTCAGTCTCAGCTGACCGTTAACTCAGATATCACAAGCATCCTGCAGTATACCGTTCCCAGTTTAGGAACCAATTCAGGGCAGACATCCAATACAGGACAGACCTTAAGAGGACGTCAGGTTCTAGTTTTGATTGATGGAATTCCACAGTCTACCCCACTTCGTAACGGAGCAAGAGATTTAAGAACCATTGACCCTTCAGCGATCGAAAGAATAGAGGTAATCAAAGGAGCTTCTTCCATTTATGGTAACGGAGCAGACGGAGGGATCATCAATTATATTACAAAAAGAAGCAAAACAGATAAAAAAATCTCCGGAATTTCACAGATCGGGCTTACAGGGCAGCCTTATGGAGGTACTTTAGGAGTAAGAGCCAGTCAGCTTTTATCAGGAAAGATCAACAAGTTTGATTATACCCTTTCATTAGCCTACGAAAGAACAGGATATACAAAAGACGGTGATGGTGTTTTGATAAGTCCTACCTATAGCATTGCGAAGATGGACAACTACAACGGACTGTTGAAAATAGGTTATGACATCAACGAAAATCAGAGAATTGAGGCTTCTTATATTGGTTATTCTTCAAGATCAGATCTGAATGTAGGATTAAAAACAGGAAAATACGGCATCAAGCCAACGATTGGTGAAGGAATTGGGAAAGGTTTGGAAACAACTCCCCAGGGAACTCCTAAAAACCACAACATAAGATTAAGCTACGACAACAAGAACCTGTTTGCAGGAACGTCTTTGAATATCAACCTTTATTATCAGGATTTTAAAACCGTTTACGGCTACAGCGACACCTTTTTCAACGGCGGGCAGTCGAATGTAATCTCAAAAAAAGCAGGAGCAAGATTCAATTTTGATACCCAGCTTTGGAACTCAGCCAACTCTCAGGGAGAAATTATCTACGGAGCCGATATTCTGAATGATGAAACGGTACAAAAACTGGAAGACGGACGTTTCTGGACTCCGAATATGAACATGACCAATATTGCACCTTTCGTACTGGCAAAAATAGATCTGTTTAAAAAGTTCACCATCAAAGGAGGACTTCGTTACGAAAACATCAAAGTAAATGTAGATGACTTCAATACCCTTTCTACCCTGAAAAGTGACGGAACTTTTACGAAAAGTATTCCTGTTGTAGGCGGAAAACTGAGCTACAATGCACTGGTAGGAAATATTGGTCTCCGTTATAATATTGAGCCTTATATCAATCTCTTTGGTAGCTTCTCTCAGGCCTACTCTATCAATGAGTTAGGAAGAATTTTAAGAACCTCAACTTCTGAAACGATCAAAAATCTGGAAACGAAACCCATCATCGTTAATAATTACGAATTGGGAGCAACAGGACAGCTTTCCAGCTGGCTGAATTATGAATTAACTTCTTATGTAAGCACATCCAAACTGGGAGCATCATTCGTACAAAGTCCGGACAGAGCATTAATGATTCAGCGATCTCCTGAAATCGTGTACGGAGTGGAAGGATTCTTACACTTTACTCCGGTAAAATGGATTCAGTTTGGCGGAAGCTATAGCTGGATGGAAGGAATTACTTCTGTAAAAGACGATGGTGATTATTCCACAAAGATCAACAACAGCAGAATTTCTGCCCCTAAAGTATTGGCATATGTTCAGGCCAGACCTATCCCTGCTCTATCAGTTGGGCTTGATATGCTCCACTCTTTCCAGCAAAACAGATTTGAACCTAATGCCAAGACAGGATTGTATGCTTATGGTGAAGGATATGTACCTGAGTATACTGTTTTCAATTTCAAATCCAGTTATGAGGTTAACAACAACTGGAGAGTATCATTAGGTATTGAAAACATTTTCAACAAACTGTACCAGCCTGCCATTTCATGGTGGACAGCAAGAGACAGTGATTTTACCAATGCTCTTGGACTGAGAGGAACATTCATGGTTGAATATAGATTTTAATTAAACTAAATAAAAAGTTAAGCATATATTTGCTTTACTTTTATTGTTATATGAAGAAAAAACATCATCATAAAAAGAAGCCGGGGTTCATTAAGAAATGGTCTGCCAAACTGCATCTGTGGTTCGGATTGGGAATAGGGTTCCTGATCTTTATTATCTCTATTACCGGAGCATTGTATGTTTTTAAGGATGAAGTGGAAAATATCACCCGAAAAGATGTCATCTACCATCACGAGCAAAATATAGAGCAGAAACAGGTCCTTCCCATCAGAGTAATGGAAAAGGCTGTTGCGGAACAGGTAAAAGAGAAATATCCTATCCACTGGGTAAATGTTCCTATTGATAAAAAAATGTCCTATATGTTCTTCTGGTATGAACATAATACGGATGCCTGGAACTATTTTGATGAATTTCCCATCTATAAACAGGCTTATGTAAACCCATACACCGGAAAAGTACTGAGGGTCTATGATGAGAAAAACGGATTCTTCAATATTGTAAAAATGATCCACTGGAGCTACCTCCTGAAACAGGACTGGGGAACTTATGTAGTGGGAATTCCTGTTATTATCTTTATTATCATGCTGATCTCCGGGATCATTCTATGGTGGCCTAAGAACAAAGCAGCCAGAAAACAGCGTTTTGCCTTCAAATGGAAAAATATTAAAAGCTGGAAGCGAAAAAACTACGACCTTCATAATGTACTGGGATTTTACGCATCGATCTTTGCTCTGATCTTTTCCATCACGGGACTTTTCTATGCATTCTTTGTGGTGCAGGCGATGATCTATGTGATATTTTCCGGTGGAGAAACAAAATATCCCGACTTCTCACATATTAAAACAAAGGCACCTATCGAATGGAGAACAGAAGGAACACTGGATAAAATCATCAATACAGTACAGACAAAATATCCTGAATCTTATGGTTTCGCTATCGATTTAGGACATCCGCATATGGATGATCACGAGCACCCCAACTTTGAAGTTTACGTAAAGCATCTTTCTTATTCATATCATAAAAGCAGCAGCTTAATCTTTGATGAAAACTCAGGGGAATTGCTGCACACTCATGACCCGAAAGACAAAAACTTCGGAGAAAAGGTTGTGAACGCCAATTATGATATTCACGTAGGTGCTATTCTGGGACTTCCTACCAAGATCATTGCTTTTATTGTAAGTATCATTTGTGCCTCGCTTCCGGTTACCGGATTTATGATATGGTGGGGCAGAAAAAAGAAAAAAAAAAGTAAAAACGGTTTAACATATTAAATAAAACCCTATTAATAATCCATTAATACAATCTTTTTTATAATTTTAGCGCCTAGAATTTAATAATAGAAATGTCATTAATAGATTTATCAAAACAAGTTGCCCTTGGAGTTGACATCGGCGGAACCAATACTAAATTCGGAATCGTAAACCACCGTGGGGAAGTTCTGGATAAAGGAAACCTGAGAACCGATGCTTATGACAAAGTTGAGGATTTCATTGATGCTTTATATGAACATGTTTATCCAATGATGGAAAAGTATGGAACTGAAGCACACTTTGACGGAATTGGAGTAGGCGCACCTAATGCAAACTACTACAAAGGAACGATAGAACTGGCTCCTAACCTTCCCTGGAAAGGCGTTATTCCTTTCGCTGAACTGATGACGGCAAAATTCAGTCTGCCTTGTACAGTAACCAATGATGCCAATGCGGCAGCTCTTGGAGAAATGCTTTTCGGAGCAGCAAGAGGAATGAAGGATTTCATCATGATTACACTGGGAACAGGGGTAGGCAGCGGAATCATTGCCAATGGAAGTTTAATCTATGGACATGACGGGTTTGCCGGAGAATTGGGTCATACGATTGTAAAACCAGGTGGTAGAAAGCACTGGAGCACGGGATCAGAAGGAAGTCTGGAAGCCTATGCTTCTGCTACGGGAATTACCATTACAGCCAAAAAAATGAGGGCAGAATTCCCGGAATCCATGTTGAACCAATATCCTGAAGATGCGATCAATTCTAAAACAGTATACGAATGTGCTATCAAGGAAGATCCTATTGCGATTGAGGTTTTCAGATATACGGGTCAGAAACTGGGTGAAGCCCTGGCTAATTTTGTTATGTTCTCTTCACCGGAAGCTATTCTTCTGTTTGGAGGAGTAATCAAAGCGGGAGATTTTATCTTAAAGCCTGCTAAACTGCATATGGAAAGAAACCTTCTTCCTATTTTCAGAAATAAGGTAAAACTGGTATTCAGTGAGCTTGACGAAGCAGATGCCGCCATTCTTGGAGCAAGTGCTTTGGTTTGGGAAAAATAACTGAACGCTATTGTAAATAATTCAGAGCATCCTCTTAGGGTGCTTTTTTTGTTCCCACAGATTGCACAGGTTTTCACAGGTTATTATTCTATATTTTCTAGTGAAAACATTAGTGTTATTTTTGTTTAAAAGTAAAAGGGAGAATATAATAAGATGCTTCGACTATGCTCTGCATGACAGCGTTAATTCCCACTTTTTTAAATGATCTCAGATATCAATCATTAACATTTGTATTGAATCTATTTTGACCACAGATCGCACAGATTTTCACAGATGATCGGGTTATATTTTCTTATGCCTATTTGTGAAAGCATTGGTGTTATTTGTGTTAAAAAGTAAAATGCTTTGACAAAGCCCAGCATGACATGGCTAATACTAACCGTTCTAAACTACTTTACGATGATTAGGTGCGAGAAACTGCATACTATTTTCCTTGTGTTATTTGTGAAAACATCGGTGTTATTTGTGTTTAGAATTATTTGTCACATCTATCATTGCAATTTACGTTTCAGACGTAAAATCGTGTTTAAATGAAAAAGTTTTTCCTATTTTTGATCAGCTTTTCCGGATAAAGGAAGAGATCATAAAACAATATAATTACCTACAATGGACAATAATAATTTAGAACAGATTACTTTCGGAGGCGGATGTTTCTGGTGCGTGGAGAGCTGTTTCAATATGCTGAAAGGGATACAATCTGCTATTTCAGGATATTCAGGCGGACATAAAGACAATCCGACTTATCAGGAAGTCTGTACAGGAGAAACCGGACATGCGGAAGTGGTACAGATCACTTATGACCCGTCAGTTATTTCTTATGAACAGCTGATGGATGTGTTTTTCTTCCTTCATGATCCCACCCAACTGAACAGACAGGGAAATGACATCGGAACCCAGTACCGTTCTGTGATTTACTATAAAGATGATGCAGAGAAGGCAAAAGCCGAAGAAGCCATTAAAGTATCTCAGGAATCGGGAAGATGGGCTGGTACCTATGTAACGGAATTAACGAAATTCGACAAATTCTGGCCGGCAGAACAATATCATCAGGGGTATTATAATGAAAATCCGACACAGCCGTATTGCAGCGCTGTAGTGGGACCAAAAATCCAGAAGTTTAAAAAACACTTCGGAGAGATGGGAATGCTGAATGCAGAATAAAACAAAATGTAATTCGGACATTTACAATCAATATAAAAATAACAGAAGCGAAGAGGAACCTCTTCGCTTCTTGTTTGATGCAAACATGCGTATACCGGGAAACATTCCTGTTGAATTTTAAATATTGGTGAAGGAAGTCTATTCTGCCTGTATCATTTCGTGTTTACCCGAATATTTTCTAATGATGTATTCTGTGGCTGGTTTTAATTCTTTTTTGTTTTCCGGGTCAACTCCATCCATAGTAAAAAACTCAACTTTCCCTCTGACTTTTGAATACCACATTTTTCCCAAAGCGTTTTCAACTGTAAGTGTATCTTTTCTCGTAACCCGTTTAAAGTACTTAATCTGAATATCATCCTTAGGAACAATATTCAATA
Source organism: Chryseobacterium sp. AG844 (assembly GCF_003182335.1). Lineage (NCBI taxonomy): Bacteria > Pseudomonadati > Bacteroidota > Flavobacteriia > Flavobacteriales > Weeksellaceae > Chryseobacterium > Chryseobacterium sp. AG844. The sequence goes on from NZ_QGTV01000024.1 coordinate 17,589, forward strand.
CAAGATTTTCTTCATTGCAATCGGCAAGCTTATATTCATTTTGATCCCAGTACATACAATTCTTTTCAACTGCGGGAAGAGCCAAAAAACTGAATGGTTCATGTACGTTTCTGTTTCCGGACGAACAGTAATAATTCCCGATCAAAAATCCTCCAAGCATTAATATCCCTAAGAGACCAAAACTATTTTGTCTGGCAAACTCCGGCATTTTAAAATGCTGCTCATTAATGATATTAATATTGATTTTAGACAGCCTCTCTGATATAACCTCCTCATCCTGATCCACACTTATTTTTACCGTGGTCAGATTCTTTTTTTCATCATTTCTGATAAAAGTCCTTGAAAAATCAGTGAAGTCTTTATAGCCTATATACTGGCTCATCTTGTTGAGCCTCTCTGCCTCAATATTCCTGCAGCTGTTCCCTTCTACAAAGTCTTCATAATATCGTATGAATGTTTTCTCTGAAATATCATAGAATTTCAGATTATCAATAAAACAAAGATGCAGATAAGAAGCCAATCCACTTTTTGTGGTTTTCTCCGACTCTTTTCTTGCCTGCTCAAATACTTCATTAATCAGTAGTTTTTTCTTGGACATAAACAGTGTTTTCGGGCATTACAAAGTAGATGATTTTCAGTCATACCTCATTACGGATTTCCGTAATAACTCCACACTTCATTACTGTCTATTGATGTCTATGTTTTGTCTAACATCTCTATTCTTTTTTACCGCAAATTTGCCTTAGAAATCAACAAAATATGACCAAAAACTGATTTCAAAAAAACCAGAGAAAACAGAGATTAAACTCCGGATCGGGAAGCAGATGTTTCGCCTCCGTTTTTAAAGGTTCACTTCCCTAAAAAATTAAGAAGCGCTTCGAAATTTTAACAGTGTACAGCTCATGATCCATACATCGTGAGAGGAAGAAATACGATTTCAATTTCGAAAATTTTAAAGGAAATGATCCAAATTATAATGATGCTATTAGGCTTAGCATTTTCAGAGAATAATGCCAATACAACAGCAACTGATAACAATAACTACGAACCCTCTGCAATGAGCTTTACAACCGAAACAGGAATGGCTCCGGAAGACACCAGTGGAGAAACAGGGCAGATTTTGCCTCCAAAAAAATAATTAAACAAAAGGGCAATGAAAATTGTCCTTTTTTTAATATCTTTAGTTGTTATCAATTATTATCATGTATCCCGGTTTTAAATTTGTAGGAATTTTTCTTTTATTCATTAGCTGCAATTTTTCTGAAAACAGAAATCCTCCGGTAAAAGCCCCTTCCACTGAAGCGGACAAAATGTATAATGAAGCGGCAGCTTTATATAATAATGATAATGAAAAGGCATTTACCCTTCTATCTAAAGCAGAGAGCATTTATAAGCTAAAAAATGATTCAGCTGATATTGCATCGTGTTTAATTATCAAGGCTATTATCCTCAATGATATCGGAGATTACCTTAGCAGTAATGAAAGAGCTATCGATGCATTGTCCTTTTTAAAACTGCCCAGAGACTCTGCCTATCTTCCTTCCATTTATAATAACCTTGCAATATCTGAAAAAAATCTCAAGCATTATTCTGAGGCTCTCAACTGGTATCATAAAGCTTTACAGCTGAGTTCGGATAATTCTCAGAAAATCACTATTAAAAATAACATTGCAGACACCTATGGAAAACTGAAAAATTATCCGAAGGCAATTCATATCTATCAATCTCTTCTTAAGGAAAAAAACCTGCAAAAAAATGAGATTGATTATGCCCGGATTTTAGATAATTACAGTTATATAAGCTGGCTTGAAAATAAAAACTACAATGCAGAACCCAATCTGTTAAAAGCTTTTGCTCTCAGACAAAAAATCAACGATAAAGCGGGTCTGATATCCAGTCATTCTCATCTTGCTGAGTATTACTTACACTCAGATAAATCAAAAGCCTTGTATCATAACCATCAAAAATATCTTTTAGCAAAAGTAATCAAAAACCCAGGTGACAGGATAGAAGCCATCGAATTTCTGGTAAAAAGTGATACAAAAAGCAACTTACAAGACTATTTTGCAGAATATCAGTATCTGAATGACAGCATCCAGCTATCTAAAGATAAAGCAAAAAACAGATTTGCATTGATAGAATTTGATGTAGAAAAGAAGAATGCAGAAAACCAAAAGTTAAAAATTATTACTGTTCAAAAACAAAACAGGATTCTGAAGCAGAATGTAGTTTTAGGAATTCTGTCTTTAACTCTGATTGGCGGCTGGATTGTTTACAAGAGAAGAAAAAAAGGACTGCAGCGGGAAAACGAATTAAGAATAAAAGAAAATCAACTTCATCTTTCCAAAAAAGTACATGATGTGGTGGCCAATGGGATTTACCAGGTGATGACGAAGATCGAAAATCAGGAAGATTTTGACAAAGAAAGAGTACTTGATGAGCTGGAATTTGTCTACGAAAAGTCCAGGGATATTTCTTATGAGAAGACCGCTTCTGAAAATAAGCTGGAATTCAGTAAAAGAATATCTACCCTTATTGCATCGTTTAATAATGAAAATGTAAAAACTTATCTTGCCGGAAACGACGAAACTATATGGAAGACCTTGAATGATTTTACCAGAGAAGAAATCTATCAGGTGATGCGGGAACTTCTTATCAACATGAAAAAACACAGTCATGCCACCCTTGTTGCCTTTAAATTTGAAAGAAAAAATAACATCATACAAATTCAGTATACAGACAATGGCATCGGTATTCCGGGAGGAATTATCTACAAAAATGGTTTAACAAATACGGATTCCCGTATTGAAACTATTCATGGAGAAATTATTTTTGACACTGAAACCGAAAAGGGATTGAAAATTTATATTTCATTTCCTGCTTCTTAAAAAAGAAAAAGAATGTTCAAAAAAATTTTAATAGCTGAAGATCACGAAAGCAGCAGTATTTCTGTACAGAAAACATTAGAAGACCTTCATATTTCCAACACAGATTATGTTTATTATTGTGATGATGCATTAGCTAAAATTCAAAAATCTATTCGTGAAGATGATCTTTATGATTTGTTAATTACAGACCTTTCTTTTGAAGAAGACCATAATATACAGAATCTTAAAGATGGAAAAGAACTGATAAAAACCGTTAGAGAGCTTCATCCTTCACTGAAAGTTATTGTATTTTCAGCCGAGCACAGATCCGGGATTATAGATAGCCTCTTTAATGAATACAAAATCAATGGTTTTGTGCGTAAGGCCAGAAATGATTCAAAAGAACTGAAAAAAGCCATCGCTTCTACCTATGTGAATGAAAATTATCTTTCCCTGGATCTTAAACAGGAAGTAAAGAAGCTCAACAATTATGAGTTTTCCAACTATGACATCACTTTGGTGTCTCTCTTATCGCAGGGAGTTTTACAGAAAAATATACCAGTTTATCTTCAGAATAACGATATTAAGCCCAACAGCTTAAGCAGCGTAGAGAAAAAACTCAACAGCATGAAAGAAGATCTTCAGATAACAAGTAATGAACAGCTTGTTGCTTTTTGTAAAGATCTGGGAATAATTTAAGTCAATTACGGTTTTCCGTAAGGTTCTTTTTCACAATAGACTTACTTTTGATGTAAGAAATGATGAAAAAACTAATAACACCCAATATAATTTTATACAGTTCGAAAAAGGTATCTCAGACGAGATACCTTTTTACTTTCTTATCATTTCCGTATGCGGAATATCATCTTCCAGATATTTTTTCCCTGTATCTACAAATCCGAATCCGCTGTAAAATCTTAAAAGATAATCCTGTGCGGATATTTTGATTTCAGAAGTGTGAAAACGGTTTTCTATAGTTTCTACGGCATATTGTATCAACTGTTTACCCAGGCTTTTTCCTCTCGCCAGCTCTGTGGTCAGAACCCTTCCTATAGAAGTTTCATCATACTTTATTCCTTTATCAAAAATCCGGCAGTAGGCCAGTACCTGTCCCTCTTCTTCAGCCCAGATATGAACGGCTTTCTGGTCATAATTATCCAGATCAGGATAAGGACAATTTTGCTCGATAACGAAAACATCAATACGAGCTTTCAGTACTGCATATAGTTCCGGAACAGTAAACTCATCAAATGTTTTGATTTTCCAGATCATATTACTCATCGAAACTTATATTATTATTAGTTAAAAACTCATTGGTCTTTTGGATAAAGTCAAGAATTTTATCTCCTCCTTCTTTCTTTTCTGCTGAGGTGATATACAATTCGGGAAGATCTTCCCACGTTTTATGAAGTTCAGCTTTATAATCCTCAACATTTTTGATAACGGCATTCGGTTTCAGTTTATCTGCCTTTGTGAAGACAATCGAAAACGGTATTCCGCTTTCACCACACCACTGGATAAATTCCAGATCAATTTTCTGCGGAGAATGTCTTACATCTACCAATACAAAAAGGTTGACCAGATTTCTTCTGTTCAGAATATAATTGGTGATCAACTTTTCAAAATCCTTTCGCTGAACTTTTGAAACCTTTGCATAACCATATCCGGGTAAATCGGTAAGATACCAGTTCTCGTTCACTAAAAAATGATTGATCAGCTGGGTTTTCCCGGGAGTCTGCGATGTCTTGGCCAGATCTTTATGATTCATCATGGCATTGATCAGTGATGACTTTCCTACGTTCGACCTTCCGATAAAAGCATATTCGGGAATATTGGGTTCAGGGCATTCCTGCCATTTTCCACTGCTCTTTACAAACTCTGCTGTTTTGATAATCATTTTTGAATGTATTTTAGAAAAATAAACCATTAAGAAAAGCTCTTAATGGTCATTATATGTTTTAAACTTTATCTTTTATCCAGTTATACAGGATTTCATTGAATTCATCCGGCTTTTCCATCATGGCAGCATGGCCGCATTTGTCAATCCAGAATAAATCGGAATTCGGAATAAACTTGTGCATATCTTCTGCCACTTCCGGTGGAGTGACATTATCCTGTTTACCCCAGATCAGACAGGTAGGTGTCACAATCTTCGGAAGATCATTCAGCATGTTGTGTTTGATGGCACTTCTTGCCAGCATTACCGTCTTTATTCCCTTCATTCTGTCATTAACGACTGCAAAAACTTCATCTACAAGATCTTCTGTGGCCACCTTTGGATCATAGAAAACTTCTTCTGTTTTCTTTCTGATATAAGAACGGTCATTTTTTCTTGGAAAGCTGTCTCCGAAAGTTCTTTCATAAAGACCGGAGCTTCCAGTAAGAACAAGATTCTTAACCAGATCAGGTCTCGCCAAAGTCAATATAAGTCCTACATGCCCACCCATTGAGTTTCCTACAATAGTTACGGGACCGGAAATATGACTTTCTATAAACTTGATAATATATTTTGCAATCGTGGTAAGATTCGTATTGAGTACCGGCAGATCATAGATCGGCAGCTGAGGAACATATACTTTAAAGCCTCTATCCGAAAAAAAATCTACCATTTTATCGAAATTACTCAAACCACCCATTAACCCGTGCAACAGCACTAATGGATGTCCTTCTCCCGCTTCTACATAGGAATATTTCTTTTCTTTTTTTGTACTAAATATCATAAAACGCCTTAATAAAGCCCTGCAAAAATACAAATTAAACCTCAAAAAAATTTTGATAATCCTAATTTAAGATAAAAATAATATAATATTCTCCTTTTTAACTTTTTTTTTCAGAACCTCTTTATTATGGCTTAAATAACACTTTCAACAAGTCTCTTCATATCAGTATTTTACATCATTGAAATTCAATCTTTAATAAAACTTATTAACATTGAGTCAAAAAGTGGGAAAAAGTGGGAAATTTTGGAAATTATTATATAAATTTGTCCCAAATGAAAAATTTCATTGGGACATATGAGTGTAAAATTGACGACAAAGGCCGCTTAAAAGTTCCTTCATCTTTAATCAAACAGATGGAAAACTTCGACGATAAGGCGTTTGTAGTCAAAAGATCTGTGTTCCAACCTTGTCTGGAAGTTTATCCTATGAATGCATGGGACAAACTGATGGGTAAAATTAATAAACTGAACAGATTCATAAAAAAGAATGCTGATTTCATACGAATGTTTACGGCAGGAGTAAAAACAGTAGAGTTGGATAATGCAGGACGATTACAGATTTCTAAAGACCTTACGGTTTTCGCAAATCTTCAGAAAGATATTGTGATCACCAGTGCAGGAGAACTCTTTGAGATTTGGGATAAAGAAGCCTATGAAAAGGTAATTGCCACCAACGAAGCTGATTTTGCAAGCCTTGCCGAAGATGTGATGGGCTCTTTCGATGAAGAATAATAGCAGTAGGTTATTAATTGATTAGTAGTAAATAAAAAACACAATTAAGCATGTATCATAACCCCGTTTTGTTGAAGCAGAGTGTTGATGATTTGGTGACGAATCCTGACGGAATATATGTGGACTGCACCTTTGGAGGCGGAGGCCACTCAAGAGAAATCCTGAGCAGACTTTCCGATAAAGGGAGATTGTTCAGCTTTGATCAGGATCTGGATGCACTTAAAAATACAATTGATGACCCAAGATTTACATTAGTGAATCAGAATTTCAGATTTCTGGAAAACTCTTTGCTGATGTATGGCATCTCACAGGTGGATGGTGTTTTGGCAGACTTAGGTGTGTCTTCCCATCAGTTTGATGAAGCAGACAGAGGATTCTCAACAAGAAGCAATGCTCCTTTGGATATGAGAATGAATGTGATGCAGAATCTTGATGCCAAAAGAGTGATTAATGAATATGAGGAAGAAGAACTTGCAGACATTTTTTACCACTATGGAGAATTGAGAGAAGCAAGAAAGCTGGCGAGAGAAATTGTTCATCACAGAAAAACTAAAAGTATAGATACGACGGAAGATCTGAAAAAATTGTTCAGCTATATTCCGCCTCACAAGGTGAATAAATTCTATGCTCAGCTTTTTCAGGCGATAAGAATTGAAGTCAACCAGGAACTTGAAGTGTTGAAAGAAATGCTGGTTCAGGCTTATAATGTTTTAAAACCGGAAGGAAGATTAGTCGTTATTTCCTATCACTCTTTAGAAGACCGCTTGGTAAAAAGATTCCTGAAAAACGGAATGTTCGAAGGAGAGCCGGAAAGAGATATCTACGGAAATTATAAAAAGGCATTCGAATTGATAAAGAGTAAAGCGATCATTCCTGACGATCAGGAAATCGAAGAAAACTCAAGAGCAAGAAGTGCCAAGATGAGAACGGGAATTAAAGTATAAATGTGAATGAGTGAATCGTGAATCATTTAGCAAAATAAAATTGACTATTGACACGAAGTAAATTCACTGCGAAGCAAATTGACATAATAAATTGGCAAAAAGAACAACAAATCGTCCCCAGAAAAGACTCACTTTTATAGACATTATAAAAGGAAACTTTCTGAATCGTGATGAGATCAAAATACATTACAAGTATTTTCTTCTCTTGTTCGTTCTGATGATGGCCATGATTTATACTAACCATCTCGTCAATAAAAAAATAAAAATTGTAAACGCCTTAAAGGAAGAAACAGAAGAATACAAATCACGAAACGCTTACGCCCAGAGTAAGCTGATCAAAGTAAAAATGGAATCAGAACTGGGGAAAGAGGTTGCACGGGATTCATTGATGACCCTGGAAAACCACCCTCACAAATTGCTAATAAAACTGGATAGTACAGATGCAAAAGCAAAATGAATACGACAATAAACGTAAGAAAACGTTACGATGGGGCTACCTCTTTGCAGTGGTAGCTTTGTGCGTGTTTGTCATGTTCTTGGCAAGGATTGTGATCCTTCAGAATACCAATGTCCAGGAAATAAAAGATGATTACATTAATAAAAACTATCGTGAAGCCACTTTAAAAGCGGCCCGCGGAAACCTTTTTGCCTCTGACGGCTCTATCCTTGCAACCACTGTAATGCGATACGACATCTATCTTGACTTCAAAACAATGAAAGATACGGTGTACACCAACAACATCGGAGCGCTTACTGATTCTCTGAGCAAAATGTTCGGAAAACCAAGAAGTGAATTCAGAAAGAAGTTTGACGAGCAGAAGAAAAAGAAAAACCAGTATTACACTTTGGTGAAAGGACTTGATTTTGATCAATATGACAGAATCCGAAAGTTCCCGATCTTCAAAAAAGGCAAAAATAAAGGAGGATTTATCGTTGACAGAAACTATAAAAGAGAGTTAGCAACATCAGAAATCGGAGCCGGAACCATCGGTATGGACAACGGTGAACTTAAATCCGGACTGGAAGGTGCTTTCTCAAAATATTTAACCGGGACAGACGGCAAAAGACTTGAACAAAGAATCAATTCTTCCCAGTGGAAACCTATCGACTTCTGGAAGGTTCAGGAACCGGTAGACGGTGAGGATGTTTATACCACGTTAGACCTTAGAATTCAGGACATTGCACACTCTGCTCTTGAGAAACAGCTGATTAATTTCGAAGCCAAACACGGCACCGTGATTGTGATGGAAGTTGAAACCGGAAAAGTACGTGCTCTTGTTAATTTAAGAAGAACAGAATCAGGAGATTATGAAGACTCTTACAATTATGCCCTGAAAGATAATATCGAACCGGGATCTACTTTTAAAACCATCTCTCTTTTGGCAGCAATGGATGACGGATTTATTGATGAAAATACAACAGTAAATGTAGGAAACGGAGTTTGGGTCTATGCAAAACAGAGAATCTCTGACGGCCACGGAGGAGGAACATACGATATCAGTGATGTATTGGCGAAGTCCAGTAACGTAGGAACAGCCAAACTGATCACAAAGTATTATGCTGAAAAACCACAGATTTTCCTTGATCACCTGAAACGTTGGAAATTATTTGATAAAATGGATATCGAGCTTCCGGGAATCACAAAACCGAAGATCGTAACACCACAAAATAAAAGATGGAATGCCGCAACACTGGCTTCTATTTCTTACGGATACTCTTCCAACATCAACCTATTGCAATTGACAACCTTCTACAACGGAGTTGCCAACGGAGGAAAAATGCTTAAGCCCTTATTCATTGATAAAATCATGAAAGATGGAAAAGTGATGTACAGTGCAAAACCTGAAGTAATGGTAAATAAAATGGCTTCTGAAAAAGCTATTAAAATGATGACCAGTGCTTTAACCAAAGCAGTAGAAAAAGGAACCGGACGAAGCATCTTTACTCCCAACCTGAAAATGGCAGGAAAAACAGGTACCGCAAGATTTGAATACTGGCTGCCTGGCCCAATGAAGTACCGTGCATCATTTGCGGGATTTTATCCGGCTGATGCTCCAAAATATACTTGCTATGTCATGATCAGTGAACCCAATACCGCAAAAGGGTTTTATGGAGGTTCCGTTTCAGCGCCGGTGTTTAAGGAAATTGCAGGAAAAACATTCCTGAAAACGCCTCAGAATATTGAAAAAGAAATGCTTGTAGACAAAAAGGTAAACCTTAGCAAAATGGTGGAGCCTAATGTCAAAGTAGCGGTCAATGATAAGCAAATGCCTAATGTGGTAGGATTAATCGGAAAAAATGTAATCCCGCAGTTGGAAAACTTAGGCTACCGTGTCGATTATAAAGGAGTCGGAAGAATCAAAGAACAATTCCCTTTGGAAGGCACCACGATAAGTAAAAACCAGAGAATTTATTTATCTCTGCAAAATTAAAAACGAGGTTCGGAAGAACCATTTAAACCAAAATAAGGCAAGACCTTATTGATAAAGATGATTATAACAGAATTAGTAAACAGAATCCCAGTACTGGAAATCCACGGCGATAGCAACCGTGAGGTAACCGAATTGGTGATCGACAGCAGAAAGGTTACAGAAAACTCTCTTTATATTGCCATGAGAGGAACAGTGGTGGATGGACATTCATTCATTGCATCTGCTATTGAAAAAGGAGCTTCCGCAATTGTTTGCGAAGAACTCCCTGAAACACTGGTGGAAAATGTAACCTATGTACAGGTAAAAGATTCTTCTAAAGCCCTTGGTCATCTTGCTTCAAACTTTTATGGAAATCCTTCTCAGAAATTAAAACTGATAGGAGTTACAGGAACTAACGGAAAAACATCCGTTTCGACCCTTCTTTTTGATGTTTTTAAAAACCTTGGATATCCGGCCGCTTTACTTTCTACTGTTGAAATCAGAATTGGTGAAGAGGTTATTCCGGCTACCCACACCACTCCTGATGTGATTACCATCAACAGGATTTTAGCGGAAGCTGTAGAAAAAGGATGTGAATTTGCTTTCATGGAAGTAAGCTCACACGGAATTGCCCAAAACAGAATTGAAGGACTACACTTCAAAATAGCAGGCTTCACCAACCTTACTCATGATCATTTAGATTATCATAAAACGTTCGAAGAATATTTAAAAACAAAGAAAAGATTCTTTGATCAATTAGAAGATACCGCCATTGCCATCACCAATGTGGATGACAAAAACGGGAATGTCATGCTTCAGAACACCAAGGCTAAAAAGAAGTCTTACGCTTTGAAAACCATGGCAGACTATCACGGAAAATTATTGGAAGTGGATTTCAACGGAATGCTGTTGAACTTCAACGGAAAAGAATTCTGGACGACACTGACCGGGAAATTCAATGTATATAATTTACTGCTTGTCTTTGGAATTGCTGCTGAACTAGGTTTTGAGCAGGATGAAATTCTTCAGGCTATCAGCAAATTAAAAAGAGTTTCCGGAAGATTTGAAACCTTCAAATCCGATGGTGGAATTTTCTTTATCGTAGATTATGCACACACTCCGGATGCTTTGGAAAACATTCTGGACAGCATCAACGATATCAGAACCAAAAACGAAAGATTAATCACCGTATTCGGCTGCGGAGGAGACAGAGATCACTCCAAAAGACCTGAAATGGGAAATATTGCCACTAAAAAATCAACCCTGGCAATTATCACTTCAGACAATCCGAGAACAGAAGATCCTGCGCAGATCATCAAAGAAATTGAAGCAGGCGTTGAACCACAGAACTTCAGCAAATACACTTCAATTCCGGACAGAAAAGAAGCCATAAAAATGGCCATCAAGTTTGCAGAACCTAAAGATATCGTTTTAGTTGCCGGAAAAGGCCACGAAAACTATCAGGAGATTAATGGTGTGAAACATCATTTTGACGACAAAGAAGTAATTAATGAGCTTTGGAAATTAATGTCCAAATAGATTGAAAGATTGAACTCATTTAAAGATTTAAAAATTTGATAATGACAAAGAATTTTGAAAATTTTCCTGTGTACATCAAAAGCTTAGATCTTATTGAAAAAGTCTATATTTTTCTTCAAAGTCAAAGTTTTGAAAAAGAATATGAATTTAATAACCAGATAAAAAGAGCGAGTTTTTCTATTAGTAATAATATTGCGGAAGGCTCAGAATATAATAATAACAGACAATTTATTAGATATTTAAAAATTGCGAAAGGCAGCTGTGCTGAAGTCAAAAGCATGCTGATTGTAAGTAAAAGATTAAAATTAGGTGACGAAAATAAAGCAGAAGAAATTATTGCTCTTTCAAGAGAAGTTTCTTCAAACATATCAAAATTCATTAAGTATTTAAGTGAAAATATTGAGAAGCCCAATCTTTAAATCTTTAAATAAATTAAATTTTTAAATAATAAAAAAATAGAAACATGCTATACTATCTATACGAATATCTAACCAACCATGGAATTCACATTCCAGGATTAGGAATGTTAAAATACATTTCCTTCCGTGCCGGAATGGCTGTACTATTCTCACTTATTATTGCTCTTGTCTACGGGAAAAGAGTAATCAATTACCTGAGAACAAAACAGATGGGAGAATTGGTGCGTGATCTGGGATTGGATGGGCAGAAACAAAAAGAAGGAACTCCTACCATGGGAGGGCTTATCATTATTCTGGCAACCATTATTCCGGTATTGCTGTTTACAAGAATTACCAATGTGTACATTGTGCTGTTGTTGGTTTCTATGTTCTGGATGGGTGCTATTGGTTTCCTTGATGATTACTTAAAGAAAATTAAAAAAAATAAAGACGGTTTAAGTGGTAAATTCAAAATTGTAGGACAGGTCGGCTTAGGGCTAATCGTTGGAATTACAATGTATTTCCACCCGGATATTACCGTTAAAAGAAAATATGCAGATGCTAAAGTAGTGAACAGGAACAATGTAGAGCAAAACTTTATGCCTACAGAAAAAATTACCGTTTCCACTGTTCCTTTTGCCAAAAATAATGAATTCGATTATAGTGGAATTTTATTCTGGATGAATGATAAAGATGCCCATGAGTGGGCATGGATTGTCTTTATTCCCATTGTAATCTTCATTGTAACAGCCGTTTCCAATGGAGCTAACATCACCGACGGAATTGATGGTCTTGCAGCAGGAACAAGTGCTATTATACTGCTCACGCTGGCTCTTTTCGCGTACCTTTCCGGGAACATCATCTTTGCAGACTATCTCAATATCATGTTCCTTCCCAACATGGGGGAAACCACCATTTTTGCAGTCGCAATGGTAGGTGCTGTAATTGGATTCTTCTGGTACAACACTTATCCTGCGCAGGTTTTCATGGGAGATACCGGAAGCTTAATGCTGGGAGGCGTAATTGCTGTTTTAGCCATTATTTTAAGAAAAGAATTGCTGATTCCTGTATTATGCGGAATCTTCTTAATTGAAAACCTCTCTGTAATGCTTCAGGTAGTTGTTTTCAAATACAGAAAAAGAAAATATGGGCTGGAATATGCTCAAAACAACAGACTATTCAAAATGTCACCATTACACCATCATTATCAGAAAGAAGGTTTCCACGAGAGTAAAATCGTGAACCGAATGATTATTATCGGAGTAATATTGGCCATTGTATGTCTGATCACATTAAAAATGAGATAAAAAATAAAAGCTGTAAGCAATAAGCCTAAAGCTTAAAGCCTATAGCATAAAGCTTTTATAATATGAAAATAGTTGTTTTAGGAGGTGGAGAAAGCGGATGCGGAGCTGCTTATCTGGCTAAAAAGAAAGGTCTGGAAGTATTTCTTTCAGATAAAGGAGCCATTAAGGATAACTATAAGCAGTTTCTTACCGAAAATGAAATTGAATTTGAAGAAGGAAACCACGATGAAGAAAGGATTTTAAATGCTGACTGGATCGTAAAAAGCCCGGGAATTCCGAAAAAGGCTCATATCATCAATAGAATTCATGAAAAAGGAATCAGACTTTCCTCTGAAATTGAATTTGCTTCTGAATTTACAGATGCAAAGATCATTGCCATTACCGGAAGCAACGGAAAAACAACCACAACTTCCCTGATCTACTATATCCTGAAAAATGACGGATTGAATGTAGGTTTAGGAGGAAATATCGGATACAGCTTTGCCAAGCAGGTGGCGGATGAAAACCATGAATACTATGTATTGGAGGTAAGCTCTTTCCAGCTGGATGATATTCAGAATTTCAGACCTTATATTTCTTTATTGTTGAATCTGTCTCAGGATCACCTGGATCAGTACAACTACAATTATGAAGAATATGCATTGGCCAAATTCCGAATCACAGAAAATCAGGAGAATGATAACTTCTTCATCTACAACAAGGATGATGAAATGAGTAAAAACCTTCTGGAAAAGCTTGAAATAAAGGCGAAAATGATTCCTTTCTCAACCAAAGAGAAATTAACGGAAGGAGGTTTTGTGAATGATGATGAAATTGTGGTAAAAATGAAAGACGAATTCGCAATGAAAGTTGATGAATTGTCTCTGCTGGGAAATCATAATGTAGCCAACAGTCTCGCAGCGTCTATTGCCGGTAAGATCCTAAAAATCAACAATGAAAGCATCAGACATTCATTGATGACCTTCCAGGCCGTAGAGCACAGATTGGAATTTGTAACTGAAATTGATAACGTAAAATACATCAACGACAGTAAAGCAACCAATGTAAATGCAACTTACTATGCCTTAGAAAGTATGAAAACACCAACCGTATGGATTGTTGGTGGATTAGATAAAGGAAATGACTATACCGAAATTGAAGATTTAGTCAAAAGAAAAGTAAAGGCAATTGTTTGTCTTGGAATAGATAACAAGAAGATCATCGATTTCTTTAAAGATAAAAAAGAGCTTATTTATGATACTTCAAGCATGGAAGAAGCCGTGAGAATTTCAAAATCACTGGCTAAAAAAGGCGATACCGTCTTATTATCTCCATGCTGCGCAAGCTTTGACTTGTTCAAAAGTTATGAAGACAGAGGACGCCAGTTTAAAGAACAGGTATTAAATGCCAATGGCCATTAGCCATTAGCCAATAGCATTAAATATGGACGAACAGAACGCAGAAAACAGATTTGAATTTCTAAAGGGCGATAAAGTACTTTGGATGGTCATCCTTGTGATCTCCATTTTCTCTATTTTCCCGGTATACTCTGCAAGTTCAAATCTCGAATACATAGTCAATAACGGGACCACAACAGGCCACGTTATCAAACATATGTTCTTTGTAGTTCTGGGACTAGCCATTATGAGACTGGTAGGAACTATAAAATATGAATACATCGGAAAGCTCAGCAGTATCCTGCTCGGCCTGATGATTATTCTGTTGATTGTCACCATGTTTACCGGACAAACCATTGATGGAGCCAGTGCTTCCAGATGGCTGAAAATTCCGGGAACACCAATCTCTTTTCAGCCTTCATCATTTGCTTTTTTAATGCTGATCATCTATCTGTGCAGGTATCTGACCAAAAAGATCACCAGGGAAAGGCTTCCGATAGAGAATATCATGTATATTTTCGGGCCTATCCTGCTTGTTTTTGTATTGGTAGCCAAAGATAACGGTTCAACAGCATTAATGATTTTAATGGTTTCCGTGGTGGTTCTTATCATAGGACAGCTTCACTGGAAATACATTGCAGGATTTATCTCAGCATCATTTGTAGCCATTGTGTTCTTTTTATTGATTGCTTTAAATACCAATATGATCGGTGGAAACCGTGTTCACACATGGATGAGCCGTATTGAAACCTTTACATCAAGCAAAGCCAAAACAGCAGATGTAGATGATGAAAGCGTAAAAGCAAAAAATTATCAGGTAATGCAGGCCAAAGCAGCCATTGTACACGGCGGAATTACCGGAATGGGACCGGGAAAAAGTGCGTTGAAACAAATGCTTCCGCAATCTGCCTCCGACTTTATTTTCGCAGTGATTGTAGAAGAATATGGAGTGATAGGAGCCGCCTTCCTGATCAGTTTATACCTGATCATGATGATAAGGATTGTAATGATCGCCAGTAAAATGCCGGCATTCTTTGGATCGTTGCTCGTGCTCAGCCTCGGGGTGATGATTTTTATTCAGCTTTCAGTAAATATTGCTGTAGCGGTGAATCTGATTCCGGTAACAGGACAGCCTCTGCCTTTGATCAGTTACGGAGGAACCTCAATGCTGGTGACTTATTTACAGTTAGGTATTATTTTAAATATAAGCTCAAGAATTCAGATTTATGACGAAGAAGGAATGGGCAAAAAACAAAGTATAGCAGAAATAAACGATATCGCTTAAAATGGACAAAAAATTAAGAATATTATTATCCGGCGGAGGAACAGGAGGACATATCTTCCCTGCCATTGCCATTGCAGATGAGATCAGAAAAAGATTTCCTGATGCAGAATTTTTGTTCATTGGTGCCAACGGGAAAATGGAAATGGAAAAAGTTCCTCAGGCAGGCTACAAAATAGAAGGAATTGATATCGCAGGAGTTGACAGGGGAAATCTTCTTTCCAATCTGGGACTTCCTTTCAAAATTCTGAAAAGTTTATCAAAATCTAAAAAGATTATCAAAGACTTCGCTCCGGACTTTGCTGTAGGAACAGGAGGATTTGCCAGCGGACCCGCGCTTTATGAAGCGAGTAAAATGGGAATTCCGATTTTTATTCAGGAACAGAATGCCCATGCAGGAGTTACCAATAAAATCTTAAGCAAGAAAGCGAAAGCCGTTTTCACAGCTTATCCTAAAGTAGAAGGTTTTCCAACGGAGAAAATAAAGTTTCTGGGAAATCCGATTCGTGAGAACATCGTTTCAGGAATGCAGGATACCGCTCAGGCAAAAGAGAAAATGGGACTGGATAAAGATAAACTTACGATTCTTTCTGTAGGAGGTTCTTTAGGATCCAGAACATTGAATAATGCCTGGAAAGAAAATATTGAGAATCTGAAAGAAAAAGGGTATCAATTAATTTGGCAAACAGGAAAGTTGGATTACAAAGAATTGTCTTCCAACCTCCAGCTTCCATCTTCTGTTCATTTGAAAGAATTCATCAAAGACATGGAACTGGCCTACTCTGCTGCTGATATCATTGTTTCCAGAGCCGGAGCTATTGCCATTTCAGAGTTGGCTGTAGCACAAAAGCCGGTCCTTTTGGTTCCTTTCCCATTTGCAGCGGAAGACCATCAAACCAAAAATGCCATGAACCTGGTTGAAAAAAACGCAGCCAGAATGGTGAAAGACTCTGAAATGCAGGGAAAATTCTGGAATACATTGTCAGAGATCTGCGAAAATGAAAATGTAAGAAAAGAAATGTCCGACAATCTCAAATATTTTGCCAAGCCAAATGCTGCAAAAGAGATTGTAGACGAGATTTTTAACGTAATAAAATAGTTGGGAAAGGCTTCGACAAGCTCAGCCTGACACGAGTAAAATAAAACAGTTAGTATTAGAGCTGTCACCCTGAGCTTGTCGAAGGGTCACACAGCTAAAATATAATTTATTAAAGGGGCGTGGATGTTAGTTGATTAAAGCCTTATAATACAAAATATAGTAATACAACTCTGAGCTTATTCAAGAGTAGTTAAAGATTAAAATATAAATGAACATTTTACAAACATATCAGACTTTTTACTTCGTCGGAATCGGAGGTATCGGAATGAGTGCATTGGCACGCTATTTCAATGCGTCTGGAAAAAAAGTATTGGGTTACGACAAAACCAATACAAAACTTACTCAGAATCTGATGAATGAAGGCATTGATATTGTTTTTGAAGACCTTATTGATGAAAGGATCACATCCCTTCAGAAAGAAGACACGTTGGTAATTTATACTCCGGCGATCAAAACGCTTGGAATATTGGATTATTTCAATCAAAATCAGTTTGAAGTTTTAAAACGTGCTAAAGTTTTAGGATTAATTACTGAAAATACAGATTGTATTGCCATTGCAGGAACTCATGGGAAAACCACCACGTCTACCCTTGTAGCCCATTTGTGTAAAGAGGCCGATCTTGCTTTCTCATGCTTTTTGGGAGGAATTTCTGAAAACTTTAAATCCAACTTCCTGTACAACGGTTCTACCTATTCTGTAGTAGAAGCTGATGAATACGACAGAAGCTTCCTGAACCTGTCTCCGGACTGGGCAGTAGTAACTTCTACAGATGCAGACCATCTTGATATTTATGGAGATAAGAGCCATATCGAAGAAGGTTTCAGACAGTTTGCAGATTTAGTACCTCAGGACAAACAACTTTTTGTAAGAAAAGGTCTGGAAATTGGCAGAGGCCATCAAACCTATGCAGTGAATGAGCCGGCAGATTATTATTCAGACAATCTGCGTATGGAACATGATAAGATTTATTTTGACTTCCATACCCCCACTGAAACAGTGAAAGATTTTGTCTGGGAAACACCGGGAATCCATAATGTGGAAAATGCCACTGCAGCACTGGCTATTCTGCATAATTTAGGCGCAGATTTTGATACGCTGAAAAAGGCAATTGCCAATTTTAAAGGAATTAAAAGAAGATATACCAAACATATTTATCAAAACGGTAAAATTTATATTGACGATTATGCTCATCATCCTACAGAAATCAATGCTGTAATGAGCTCAATCAGAACATTTTATCCGGACAAAAAACTTCTGGTAGCCTTCCAGCCTCACCTTTTCAGCAGAACAAGAGATTTCGCAGACGGATTTGCGGAAAGCTTAAGTAAGGCAGATGAACTCATTCTTCTTGATATTTACCCTGCAAGAGAGCTGCAGGAAAATTTTGAGGGAATTACTTCAAACTGGCTGCTGGAGAAAGTAACATTAGATAAAAAAGAGGTATCGGCTTTATCTGATGCTTTTGAAAAAATAAAAGAAAAAGATTTTGACATCCTCCTTACTGTAGGTGCAGGAAATATAGACACCCTGTATGATCCTATTTGTGATTGGATTGAGAAAATTTGAATATAAACGCAATGCTCGCGAAGAAAAATATAAAATCGTTCGCAAAGGCGTTTCACTCAGCAAATGAGAAAAATAACTGATTTATGTTAAAAAAAAATTTACTTATTAAAAATAAATTATTCAAATGATAGCCGTAGCTGAGTGAAACGCCCTCGCGGACGGAAAGAAATAAAAAGGTTGCTTTGCGATCATAGCGTTAAAACAAAAAACATAAAATGTATGATAGAAAATGAAATTTCAGAGACTGTTTTCGATGCTGGAATGAAAATACATCGTACCCTTGGAATTGGACTTTATGAGAATGTATATGAAGAATGCTTAGTTTATGAACTGAAAAATAGAGGATTGAATGTAGAATGTCAAAAAAACATTGACATAAACTATGAGGAATTAAAAATTTTTAAGGCGTTCAGAGTAGATTTATTAATTGAAAACAAAGTAATAATTGAAATAAAAGCTGTTCAGGAAATTAATGATTATCATTTTTTTCAGCTTTTAAATTATTTAAGAATAACAAATATAAAACTAGGAATGATTTTGAACTTTCATTCAGTGTTATTCAAAAATGGAGTAAAACGAGTTGTAAATAAATTATAAAATTTAAACACTTGCTAAGTAAAACGCCCTTGCGAACTAAATAATAAAAACAAAGTAAACTCTTTGCGAGCGTTGCGTTAAAATAAAAATATGAAAAATAAATACAGAATATTAAAAATTGTTGTCACTGTAATTATCCTGGGATTGTTACTGAGCTTCTCATTGAGGAGATTCAGCCGTGAGCAGATTACGGACAATAAGATTTCTGTAAAAATGAGTGAGAAAACACCGGTATATTTTGTGGATGAAAAAGATATCAGGGAAATTGTAAAAAAAGAAAATCCTTCAGGAAAAGTGGGAGATCTTAATATTCCTGCTTTAGAAAAAAAGATCAATTCCTTACCGGCAGTAGACAGCGCCAATGTTTATCTGAACCTGAACGGAAAGCTGAATCTGGATATCAAACAGAGAGTGCCAGTTTTCAGATTAAATAAAGACGGAAAAGACTTTTATGTGGATGAGAAAGGAATTGAATTTCCTATTTCAAGAACCTATTCCCACCCATGTATGCTGGTAACCGGAAACGTAAAGCCTGATGAATATGAGAAGCTGGCAGAACTGGTAGAAAAAATTGATAAAGATGATTTCAGTAAGAAATACTTTATCGGAATCTCAAAAAGTAAAGACAGTTATAGCCTTCTGACAAGTGAAGGAAATTATAGAGTGGAAATTGGAGACCTTGATAATATTGATTTTAAAGTAAAAGGATTTAAAACGTTTGTGGAAAAATACCTTGTGTATCAGGATCCTCAGAAATATAGCATGGTTTCTGTGAAATATCAGAATCAGATTGTCACTACTTTAAACCCTTATTTTAAAGAAAATGACAGTATTTTAAAGGCAGGAAAGATGGAATTGGCAAAAGTTCCTTCCCCAACAGCCGCTAAAAAGACGGAAGCTAAACTCAAAATAGCAGAGGTAAAAAAAACCAACTCCACCTCGGTAAAACCAAAAGAGAGTACCAAACCGAAAGGACAAACAAAAGAAACCAAAAAAGCGGAGAAAAAGCCACCCGTCAAGGCGCAGTCCAAGCCTAAGGCAAAAGTAAAAATAGAATAAGTCAGGGCATTTAATACACAAATAGGAAACTATCCTTATAGATAAAAAAGTAGAAAAAAATCAAATCGATATAAAATGGAAAATCAAGAGTATTCAGTAGGTCTGGACATCGGGACAACGAAGATAGTCGCGATTGTCGGAAGAAGGAATGCACACGGGAAGATAGAAGTTCTCGGTGTAGGAAAAGCTAAGAGTCTTGGTGTTCATAAAGGTATTGTGAATAATATTTCACAAACCATTAATTCAATCAAGGCTGCAGTCTCCGAAGCACAATCCAGCGCCGGAGTTCCTATCCGCAAAGTTACGGTAGGTATTGCAGGAAAACACATCCGTTCTCTGCAGCACTCCGATTATATTATGCGTGAACATCCTGACAAATTTATTACAGACGACGACATCGAAGCATTAAAAGATCAGGTAAAAAAGCTGGTTATGCTTCCCGGAGAAGAAATTATCCACGTACTTCCTCAAGAATATAAAGTGGATTCCGAGGGGGAAATTCAGGAACCTGTCGGAATGCACGGAAAACGTTTAGAAGCCAACTTCCACGTTGTAGTTGGGCAAATGGGCAGCATCAGAAATATTGCAAGATGTGTTCGTGAAGCCGGATTAGAAATGGAGGCCCTTACTTTAGAGCCGCTGGCATCTTCAGAAGCTGTCCTTACAAAAGAAGAAAAAGAAGCAGGTGTAGCCATTGTTGACATTGGTGGTGGTACAACTGATATTGCGATCTTTAAAGATAATATCATCCGTCATACCTGTGTGATTCCATACGGAGGCGGAATTATTACCGAAGATATCAAAGAAGGCTGTTCCATCATAGAGAAACATGCAGAACAACTGAAAGTAAAGTTTGGTTCGGCTGTTCCCGAATTGGAAAAAGACAGTACTTTTGTAACCATTCCCGGGCTCCACGGAAGACCGGACAAAGAGATTTCTTTAAAAACTCTGGCTCAGATCATCAATGCGAGAGTAGAAGAAGTTTTGGAAATGGTGAATACAGAGCTGAAAGCTTACGGTGCTTTTGAACAAAAGAAAAAACTGATTGCCGGAATTGTTCTTACGGGTGGTGGTTCAAATCTGAAACACCTTCGTCAGCTGGCCAATTATACGACAGGTTTTGACAGCAGAATCGGTTTTGCGAATGAATATATCGCCAATGATAAAAATCAATACCTGAAAGGCCCTGAATTTGCTACCTCTATCGGATTACTGATGGAGAGTTTAAAGATCAGAGACAAAAAGCAGAATATTGACGAAGTTGTAGAAGTTGTTACAGAGCAGCCAAAACCGGAAGTTACTGCAGCACAGACTGAAACAGCTCAACCTGTTCAGCAGGCAGCCCCGGTTCAGGAGCAGCAGTCTTTCGAAAATGAAAAGCAAGAGAACAGAAAAGCGAAATTGACCTTCGGGCAGTCGCTGATGGAAAAAGTAAAAAAATTCTTTGAAGAAGTAGAGTAAATAAATATAAATGATAAAAGATTAATGATCAATGATACCTGAAATAGATTAATATTTATTAAATTAAAGACGAATATCATTCATCAATTATCATCTATCACTTATCAATTATTAAAAGTATAGTTATGGAAAATATAGGTACACAAGGATTTTCATTTGATTTACCAAAAGGAAATTCATCCATTATAAAAGTAATCGGTGTAGGGGGCGGTGGAAATAACGCTCTGAAGCACATGTACGAGAAAGGAATCCACGGAGTAGATTTCGTGATTTGTAATACGGATGCTCAGACTTTAGATAATAATCCGGTAGCCAATAAAGTTCAGCTGGGAACTTCTATCACAGAAGGTCTTGGAGCTGGTGCCGATCCTGAAGTAGGAGAAAAATCAGCCATCGAAAGTATTGAAGATATCAAGGCTGCTATGGGCCAAAACACCAAAATGGTGTTCATCACTGCCGGAATGGGTGGTGGTACAGGTACCGGAGCCGCTCCTGTCATTGCTAAAGTAGCGAAAGACATGGGAATTCTTACCGTAGGTATTGTTACCGTTCCTTTCAGCTTTGAAGGGAAAAGAAGACTGGAACAGGCAGAAAACGGTCTTGATAAATTAAGAAACAATGTTGACTCACTTATTGTCATCAACAATGATAAACTAAGACAGCAATTCGGAAACCTTGGATTCAAGCAGGGATTCTCAAAAGCCGATGAAGTGTTAACCAATGCTGCGAAAGGTATGGCAGAGGTTATTACCGGTTACTTTGATGTAAACATTGACTTTAGAGATGCCAAATCTGTACTTCAGAATTCAGGTACTGCATTGATGTCTACTGGAACAGCTTCAGGTGAAAATAAAGCTGAAGAAGCGGTAAGAAAAGCCCTTGATTCCCCATTATTGAATGATAATAAGATTACAGGTGCTAAAAACGTATTGCTATTGATCAGAAGTGGTGCTGAAGAAGTGACCATGGATGAGATCGGTATTATCATGGACCACATTCAGAAAGAAGCAGGAAACACTGCAGATATCATTTTCGGGGTGGGTGCAGATGAAGAATTAGGAGATGCTGTAAGCGTTCTTGTAATTGCAACAGGATTCTCTAATGATAATAAGAAATTCGCGGGACCTACTGAGAAAATCAGAATCAGTCTTAATGACAGTTTTGAAGCACCTAAAAATTCTCCTTTCAAAACAAGAGAAGAAAGAGAATCAGCTCCTGAGACAACGCATGATTTTGGAGGAAAAAACCTTTTCAGACTTGATGACGAAGAACACGACACTCCGTTCAATGTGACGTCTACTGAAAAAAAAATGATTATTGAAGAAGAACAGCCAAGAACTGAAATAAAATTCTTTGATAAAGAGGAAGGTACGGTAAATACTCCGGAACAGAACTGGAGAAATGAGGAGGAAGGAGAAGAAGAATACAGCTTATTCTCTATTGATGAGGAGAGTGAAGATCCTAATGATCTTGAGATCCAGTCTTTCTCATTTGATTTTGAAAATAAAAAAGAAGAACCACAATCCGGAACTCCTTTTAACAACTCGTTTTCAAATGAAAAGCCTGTTGAATTCAGTTTCTTTGTAAATGAGCCTACCAGAAATGAACCAAATACGGATTTCGGACAGCCAAAGGCAGAGTTTAATACACCTACAAATGCCGCTGTAGCTGAACCAGCTCAAAAGATTGAAACTTTCTACCAGAAACAGGAAGAACCAAAAGTGGAAACAAGACCATCTTTTGAAAACAAAACAGAAATTGAGACTCCAAAAACTGAAGAATCAGAATTCACTTTCGTGAATAAAACGATTGATCAGGACAGAGTTATTGAAAGAAGAAATAAATTAAAAGAATTCAACTCGCGCTACCAGAATTTTGACAGCACAAGTGAATTCGAATCTATTCCGGCTTTTAAAAGAAAAAATATTTCGATCGACGGAAGCAATGCTTCAGACCAGAATATCAATACTTACCTGTCTGATAACAACGGATCCATGCAGATCAGAGAAAACAGATTTTTAAATAAAGATGTAGACTAAATTGCTATTGGCAGCTGGCTACTAGCAAATGGCTTTCGAGACCATATAAAAGCTATCAGCCAACTGCCAGAAGCCAAAAGCAAACAAACCATGAGTTTAGAAAATACCATAAACGAAGCTATAAAAACAGCAATGAGAGCTAAAGACAAAGTGGCTTTGGATTCTCTGCGTGCTGTAAAATCTCAGATATTACTGCTTAAAACCGAGGCTATCGGTGCCGAAGTAACAGCAGAACAGGAAATTGCTATTCTTCAGAGAATGGTAAAACAACGTAAGGATTCTTACGACCAATTTACTGCACAGGGAAGAAATGATCTTGCAGAAGTAGAAGACGCTCAGATGAAAGTAATCGAGCAGTTTCTGCCCAAACAGCTTTCTGCTGAAGAATTGGAAACAGAAATTAAAAATATTATTTCTGAAACCGGAGCTGAATCCGTTAAAGATTTAGGGAAGGTAATGGGAGTTGCATCAAAAGCATTAGCCGGAAAATCAGACGGAAAAAGTATTTCCGAGATGGCTAAAAAGCTCCTCTCTTAATGTGATCGGTTTCGCAATTTTGAGTTGATCTTAATTTCGCAAACACGTATCTCATTCCATAACTTAGGATATACAACCTTTGCATATCGATTTGATTAAGAAGCCCGGAACTCTTCAGTTCCGGGCTTCACTTTCTTTGGATATTAAAGTTTGTTAATCAGTTTTTAATTCTAAACTGAAAAAGAATTAAGCTACTACCATATTTCAGAGAGTATTTAAGTGGTTGATTGCTTGAGGGAAAGCTTTAAATGTTTTTTTCACGGTCGTTTGTTTTTCAGAATCATTTCAAATTTAATAATAATATTTTAATATTCCTATAGTTAATTCACGTTTTTTAGAATATTATTGCAATATTAACAGTCGGTTAATTTTATATGACTAATCAATTGATAGTTTTTATATATTGAACAAACGCAAAGAATTGCTTAACTTTGTAGGGATAAAAAACAAAATATATGTATCCAACAGATTTAGTAATGCCTATGAAGGCAGAGCTTACAGATAAAGGTTTTCAGGATTTAACAACTCCGGCTCAGGTAGAAGAAGCTTTGAAACAGTCCGGAACCACATTATTGGTTATCAACTCTGTATGTGGTTGTGCGGCAGGTGCTGCAAGGCCAGGAGTAGTATACTCTTTGACAGGAGATAAAAAACCAGATCATTTAACGACTGTATTTGCAGGATTTGATACTGAAGCAGTAGTAGAAGCAAGAAAACACCTTGCTCCATTCCCTCCAAGTTCTCCATGTGTTGCGCTTTTCAAAGATGGTGAATTGGTTCACATGCTGGAAAGACATCACATTGAAGGGAACCCTGCAGGAGCTATCGCAGCAAATCTTCAGGCCGCATACGACGAATATTGCTAATAAGCAATCAACTAAATACCAAACCGTTACAAAATTTGTAACGGTTTTTTTATTTAATACCGTAAAAAATTTTCTGAAAATTCAAATATCATTATATTTGTTGAAATGGCAACCAAAGCACTTTTCAATACCGTAGTTAACTGGTTTATCCGTCAAAGGATTGATCAGATACAGAATTTTATAGACCATCCGATTGAAACCCAGAAAGGTATACTCTTTTCTCAGCTGTTTCATGCGGAAGATACGGAATATGGTAAATTATACGGATTCAATTCTATCTCAAGTTATCAGGATTTTAAAAACAAAGTTCCTATTGTTACCTATGAAGAAATGGAACCTTTTATTGAAAAAGCAAGACAGGGACATAAAGATGTAAGCTGGCCGGGGCTTATTAAACATTTTGCCAAATCATCGGGTACCACCAATGCTAAAAGCAAATTCATTCCGATCTCTGCCGAAAGCCTGGAATACTGCCACATGAAAGCCGGAAAAGACATGGTTTCGATTTATGCCAACAACCATCCCGAAAACCAGCTTTTTAATTATAAAAACTTACGCTTAGGTGGAAGTTCCGAACTTTATGCGGATTTTAACACAAAATTTGGAGATTTATCTGCGATCCTGATCGACAACCTTCCGTTTTGGGTAGAAATTACCACTACTCCCAGCAAGAAAGTTTCTTTGATGGGAGAATGGGAAAGTAAGCTTAAAGCAATTACATCCGAAGTAAAAAATGAAGACGTGGGAAGTATTCTTGGAGTACCAAGCTGGATGATGGTTCTTCTGCAAAGAGTATTAAAGGAAACCAATGTAGGAAGTATTTCGGAGCTGTGGCCTAATTTAGAGGTGTTTTTTCACGGTGGAATCAGCTTTAAGCCCTACAGGGAACAATTCAGACAGATCATCGGAAAAAACATCAATTACTACGAAATTTACAATGCTTCCGAAGGCTTCTTCGGTATTCAGGACAGATCAGACAGTGATGAGATGCTGCTGATGCTGGACTATGGAATATTTTATGAGTTTATCCCTATGGATCAGTTTCATTTTTCAAATCCGAAAGTCGTAAGTCTGGAAGACGTGGAAGTTGGGAAAAACTACGCAATGGTAATAACCACCAATGGAGGCCTTTGGAGATACCTGATTGGTGATACCGTTGTCTTTACTTCAATCAATCCGTTCAGAATAAAAATAACTGGAAGGACAAAGCACTATATCAATGCTTTTGGGGAAGAACTGATGATTACCAATGTAGAATCTGCTCTTGCAAAAGCCTGCGAAGCAACGGGAGCACAGATCACAGATTTCACAGGAGCACCGGTTTTCATGAAAGGAAATGAAGGCGGCGCCCATGAGTGGATTTTTGAATTCAGCCAGCATCCGGATGATCTGGAACACTTTATTGATGCTTTTGACAAGCATTTAAAAACCATTAATTCAGACTATGAAGCGAAAAGATACAATAATATGACTCTTAAAAGACCAATTGTACATATCGCCAAAGAAAATCTGTTCTATCACTGGCTGGAAGCTAAAGGGAAATTGGGCGGACAGAATAAGGTACCAAGACTAAGCAATGACAGAGAATATATTGATCCATTGCTGGAAATGAATAAATAAAGTTTATTTTAAAGCGCAAAGAATTAGTAATTCGAATGTTTTATTTAAGGAGGCTAAGAATATGGCAGCTTCGCCGCTTATGAAGCGTAATGGCAATGCGTACGCTTCCTTAGAATCAATCTATTGATTCAAGCTTTGCTCCCTCGAATTATTACGGTATCAAAATAGAAACTCTGCCTTAAGAAATTCTATTCACAAATCATAAATAAAAAGCCGTAATTCTGTTGAACTACGGCTTTTCATTTTATTTACTTAGATCTTCCTGAACTTTTTTGGCAGCTTCTTCAACTTTCGAAGCTCCTTTTTTCGCCGCTTCTTTGGCGTCCTGCCCTACTTTATTGGCTTCAGTTTTGATATCCTGTCCTGCTTTGTTAAGATCTTGTTTTGTCTTATCTGCAGTGGCATCAATCTTATCTTTTGCCTTCTGAGCAGCGGCATCAATCTTATTGCCGGCTTCATCTACTTTAGCCTTAACGTCTTCTTTTGCGTTGTTAATTTTTGCTGTATCCACAACGTTCGGTGTTTCTGTAGTAGTAGTGGTTGTAGTAGTAACTGATCCGTCAGGATTTTCTACCTGTTCTGTTTTTGTTGTTGATTTTGTACATGCTACCGTGAATACTGAGATCACCAGTGCAGCTAAAATTTGTTTTTTCATATTGTTTATTTTTTAATGGAATCTGGAGTTATTCTGATTTGGTTTCCTGCGCAGCTGTCTTTTCAGCTGTCTTAAGCTTCTTTTCAGCCTCTGCTTTTTTCTTTTCTTCTTCCTGTTTTGCTTTATTTTCTTTTTCGAGCTCGGCTTTAATTTTATTTTCTTCGTCCTGAAGCTTTTTTGCCTGTTTAACTGAATCAATATACTGGGGAGAAGACATTCGTATTTTGCGTGCAATATCCACTGAAACGGCTCCTGTAGAAAAGGAATCGACAGCAGTAGTATCATAACTTATTTTAACTTCCTGCTCAACCCCGAATCCCGGTGATTCTTTCTTCGAACAAGCAGTAAAAAGAATGATAAAAATAAAAATCGCAGCCAGTAAATTTTTCATGGAACTAATTTAATAGAAATTCCGCAATTACAGGATAATGATCCGATAATTTCACAGATTGATCTACCTTATAGCTTAGTGGAATGATTGATTTTGAAGTGAAAATATAATCAATTCTCAAAGGCACTTTATAATCATGGAAACTGCTGGCGCTGCCCTTTCCGGCTACCAGGAATGCGTCCTGAAGGTCTTTTCCAAGGTTATAATACTCATATGAATTGGGAACAGAATTAAAATCTCCGGCCAGAATAACAGGATAAGGAGATAAATCGATCATTTTTCTGATTCTTTTAACCTGGTCTTCATGTGCCTGAAAGGTGGGAGTCATGTGAGAAAGTAACGTTGAAACATTTCCCAAACCTAATTTATCAAGTTTTGTAAACATCGATTTATGAAGTCTGAAGGGTTCAAGATACACATTAATAATTCTGATTACTTTTCCATTAATGTCTATATCTGCGTAGAATGAATTTCCGCGGGCTTTTTCGTCAATAAGCTCTGCTTGTCTTACAATTTTATGCTTGGTTTTAAGAATAACCGACGGGTATTTTATAAGATCACGCTGTATAGCACGGTTTGTATCTTTTTCCTGTACAAGAATAATGTCTGCATCCTGTGCTTTGATATAATCTTTCACTTTATCCCATCCATATTCTCCATATTTCACATTAAAAGTTAATACTTTAATATCCCGTATTGTTTTTAAATTTTCTGTTTTTGGGGAAAAGTTGATCCATCGTCTGATCGGATTATAGAAAATAAATGTACCTAAAACAAAAGCAATCGCAATTTTTTCTTTTTTGAAGATCCAGATCAGTGTTAAAATTACATGTGCCAGTATCAGATAAGGAAAACCGAGAGACAGAAGATTCAGGTTGCCTAAAATGTTGGGTGGAATCCATGCATTCCCCAATGTGCATAACAGCAATACGGCAACAACGATATGTATAAATAGTAATATCTGGTTCGACTTCATGAAAAAACGGTCTTGGTACGATTTTCTTCAACAAAAATCCTACCAAGCAAATAATTTTAACTCTTTTTATGATTATTTTTTCTCCGTAGAAAATGTTACTGTGACAGGATAATGATCTGAAATACTTACAGAACGGTCAATTTCGTAAGATATTGCCTTTAATGACTTTGAAGAAAAAATATAGTCGATCCTGATGGGGAACTTATAGTCGTGAAAACTGGTTGCACTTCCTTTTCCTGCAGTCAGAAATGCATCTTCCAGACCCTCTGATAAATGATAATATTCGTAAGAATTGGGTACAGAATTGAAATCTCCAGCAAGAATTACAGGATAAGGAGAGCTTTCAATTTCCTCTCGGATAAGAACCACTTGATCCTGGTGCTTTTTAAACGTGGGTATCAGCTTTTTAACCACATCCAATATTTTCTTTTCATTGGTATCTACATCTTTTCCGGGTTTTATCATCTCTTTTTCAAACCGGAACGGATTAAGATAAACATCCACAAACCTGTATATCTTTCCATTTATATCAATGTCAGCAATTATACCAGGTATTCTCAAATCTTTATCCTGAGGTTGTATAATTTTTTCATTAATGATTTTATGTTTGGTAAGAATAGCAAATATCCCGCTTGGCTTTACTTTCTGATATCCTTCAAACTCATATAATCCAGCACCATCTTCTTGCAAAATAATAACATCCGCATTCTGAGATCTCAAATAGGATTCAATATTTCTTCTCCCCCAGAAACCTGCTCTTGCATTAAATGAGACTACTTTTATCTCAGAATCTCTACTTTTAGGAGAAGAATAGTTAACCCAACGTTTTACAGGATTTATAAATGCTAACCCAGCAAACATAAACAAAAAAGCCCTTTTTTTCCAGCTGAATACCCAGAAAACTGTTAGAATCACATATACTATAATAAGCACAGGAAAACCTAAGGAAAGCAGATTAAACCATGGAAAAATCTTTGGCGGTACATAAGCGTTCAGTAAAGTACCCAGCAGCAGAAACAAAATTCCCAGATGGATAATTAATACGATAAGTCGGAAAATCTTCACAAAATTATTTTAATTGAAACGGTACAAATGTTTTTTCCAAATTCTTGCCAGCAGCCATCCAACCAAAGCACCACCAACGTGGGCAAGGTGGGCAATACCTCCTCCATTTCCAGAAACCCCAAGGTATATGGAAACCACAACAATGATGGGTAAGAGGTATTTTACTTTCATAGGAACAGGGATAAACATAATTCCGATTTTTGCATCCGGATATAATGTGGCAAAAGCTGCTACTACTCCGAAAATAGCGCCGGAAGCACCAACCATTGGTGTTGCAACAATAGCTTTAAAGCTATCCAGTAATTCCTTTTGTTTAAGAATAGAACTTGTATTTCCGGTAAATTCAACACTTGCGCCGGATAAATAGGCATTTACATTGAACCCCAGCTGCTCTAATTCATGGGAAAGCTGCTGAACTTCAACAAAATTCCATGCATTAAAAAGGAAAAATGCTCCTAAACCACTTGCAAAGTATAAAATCAAATATTTTTTATCTCCTAATGTTTGCTCCAGAATTGGCCCAAAACTAAAGAGTGTCATCATATTAAATAAAATATGCATGATACTTCCATGCATGAACATATGAGTAATAACCTGCCATGAATGGAAAAATGGAGAGAACGGATAAAAACCCGCAAGGTAGCCAATCATCTGGTTTCCCATGAAGTAAGTCACAATAAATACTATAACATTGATGATAATTATGTTCCTTGTAATGGGTGGTATATTGTTAAACATATTTTTTAAAATTTGTTTTTAAAAT
Organism: Chryseobacterium sp. AG844; assembly: GCF_003182335.1. Lineage (NCBI taxonomy): Bacteria > Pseudomonadati > Bacteroidota > Flavobacteriia > Flavobacteriales > Weeksellaceae > Chryseobacterium > Chryseobacterium sp. AG844. The sequence goes on from NZ_QGTV01000024.1 coordinate 47,859, forward strand.
CATTAAACGGAACTTCATAAAAGCATCTTTTGCCATCCGGTAAAAATTCCGGGAAGCCTAATGCTGTAAAGTCTTTGATCAGTTGTTCCGCATCTTTTTTATAAATAAAGTCAAATCTGGATTTCGACTGCATTTTATTCCATTGGTTATGGTAATACTGCATGAATTCTTCTTCCGTCTTGTAATCCAGGATCTCAAAAAGGTTCTCCAGGAATTTCATGGCCTGGGTTTCTTTCAGGCCTTCCGGAAGTGAATCTATTCGAAGTACACTTTCATGAGCAATTTTCATGTCAAACCCTAATTCCGGCAGATATTTTTTGATCGAATTATATTTTGTCTTTTCGATTTCATTCATATGATACTCCAGGGAGAAAAGAAGAGCATGGCTGTTTGTGCTTGATTTTCTGGTGGATTTGTTTCCTTCAGAAACCAACAGTCTGTGCATTCTTCCCAGATCCAGCATTAAAGTGACATCTCCTTTGTTAAAAAGCCAGTATCCATTGGGAAGCCTCATCAGATCTTCATCAAAATCCTCATCTTCAAACAGGTTAATCTTTGAAGGCTCTGCTGTAATATTCTGATGGTACATTTCCGTAAGGTTCTGAATTTCCTCCGGATGTACTACATTTTTCTCTTCCAGAAACGGATTATAGTCTTTATCTACAATGATTTCAGGCATTTTGAAAACACCTCCGCCGGATCCTCCTCCATTTCCTTTGCTCGGAATAGGTTTATTCATCATTTCATCCAGTTCAGGATCTCTGTCGAAATCCAGGCTTGGAGAAACATTGTAAATCCCTAAAGATCTCTTAATGGTTGAACGAAGCAAGGCAAAAATAAGATGCTCGTCCTCAAATTTCACTTCTGTTTTCTGTGGATGGATGTTGACATCTATTTTCTCGGGATCAAGCTCCAGAAAAAGGAAAAAGGATGGCACATATCCAGGTTGAAGCAAGCCTTCAAAAGCTTCCTGTACTGCTTTATTGAAGTATGGACTTCTGAAGTATCTTCCATTAACAAAAAGGAACTGCTCGCCTCTTGCTTTCTTGGCCCCTTCAGGTTTAGCAACAAAACCATGAAGTTTACACCAGATAATGTCTTCTTTAATAGGAATCAGAAGCGGCTGAAGCTTTCTTCCGAAAACATCCACAATACGCTGCATCTGGCTTCCTTTTCTCAGTCTGAAAACAGCTTCATCATCATGAAAAAGGGAAAACTCCAGATTCTCATGAGCCAGTGCAACACGCTGAAATTCATCAATTACGTGTCTGAATTCAATATTATTATTTTTCAAAAATTTCCTTCTTGCAGGAACATTGTAGAAAAGATTTTTTACTAAAAAATTTGATCCGTCTGCTGTCTGAACCGGATCCTGAAACTGGAAAACCCCTCCTTCGATATAGATATTGGTACCAATGGAAGTATCCTTCTGTTTTGTTCTGAGCTCCACCTGGGAAACTGCCGCAATAGAAGCCAGCGCTTCACCACGAAATCCTTTTGTGGCTATCTTAAAGATATCTTCAGTTCCTTTGATCTTGGAGGTAGCATGCCTTTCAAATGCCATACGGGCATCTGTTTCAGACATTCCTTTTCCGTCATCCACCACCTGGATAAGGTTTTTCCCGGCATCTCTGATGATCAGTTCAATTTTCGTTGCATCTGCATCAATAGCATTTTCCAAAAGTTCTTTCACGATGGATGCAGGCCTCTGCACCACCTCTCCTGCTGCAATTTGGTTGGCTACATGATCCGGTAAAAGCTGAATAATATCTGACATAAAAACGTAAATCAACTTACAAAAATAGTCAATGAAAACGGGAATTAAAATACTAAAATCGTGATTTAATATTTAATTATCAACATTTTTGCCTATTTATCCCCAACCGGTTTTTTTAATGTTTGTAATGAAGGGCGTTAGCAAGTTTATTGCTCCAATCCGGAAATCTTTATTTCAACAATCGTTAAAAACAGGACAAAAACAAGTCATTTTTACATAATTAAATTAATTTTTAAGAAAAATGCCCCTATTCTATGATAAAATAAGGGCACTTACAGCTAGTTTATACAAAAAATTAATAGTGTGTTTTATATTTTAATCCTCAAAGACAAGCTTTCTTTTCTTTTCTCTTTTAGGAATTCCGTGGATTTTATCATACAGATAAGCAAAGAGATTAGGTTTTTTATAAATCCTGCTATATCTGTATTTCGTGTTGAAGTGTCGAATATTAATTTTATAAGCATCATATCCGATGACAATCAGAAGACATATGCTGATTACATAGAATACTCTGAATTCCAGATAGTAATATGTTAACCCCGAGAATACAGCGCCCATTACATAAGCAAGCATAATACTCATTAGAAGTTTTGCCCTGCCAATCAGCTCTCCGTTTTTTCTGTATTTTTTCTGGGTAAACATGGATACCAGAATTCCCAGGTCGGTAGTTGTTCCCGTAAGGTGGGTCGTTTTTACAGAGAAATTGGAGATACTTGCGGTAAGACCGTTCTGAAGTCCCGTAGCAAAAAGCATCAATGCCACTAAATATTCTGTTTCTTCCAATGTTTTCTGGTAATAAAACTGTCCGTATATTCCTACAAACAAAAGACATATGATTTCCAGCACGATTGGCATGGCATGGGCGAAATATTTACTTTTCTTATTAAAATTGATAACAATAAAGTTGGACAGGAAGCTTCCGAAGAAGAACAAAAAGATCCATCCGCCTACAACTCCTACCTGCGTCCAGTTTCCTTTACTGATTTCTGCCGCTAAAATAGCGTAATGTCCTGTTACGTTTGACGTGAAAGAGAGGAATATCAACAGGGAAGCAATATTTATAGTACCTGCCGTGAAGGCAGTCAGCGTTCCCAACCTGATGTTGTCTCCCAATGTTCTGCTGTTACTATAATTTCTTAACATTTTTTATTTTTTTAAATTGCGTTTAATTTTCAGACTTCTACAAAAATCTCTGCCAATCTTCCTCTTTCCGGAAGTTTTTCTCTTACTTCGACCGTAATTTCATGAGATTTCAGTTCTTTGCATTTCCTGATATAAGGAATCAGATCGAATTTTCCGTTTCCTCTGCTTTTGATGGATGGAGAATAATAAGCTTCCTCAATGTTTTCCGCCTTTATGTATTGGTTGAATGTTCTCTGGAAACTTCCTGTGAAAATGTCGCAGATGATTTTATTGACCAGATGAGGATATTTATTGCTGATAATTCCCAAAGCATCACAGAATTCTGCAGGTCTTATTTTATTGAATACCGATGTTTTGGTACTGAACAAAAGATCTCTGATAGAATCTCCGGAATCATACCCGGAAGTCAGAAGAATGTTATATTGGTTCTGATCTTCTGCTACTTCTTTCTCTTTAAGTACTTTTTTCAATATATTCAATGACTCAAGAGAGTAATCTGTTGCAATTAAAATTGTTTTAGTCATGTTCTTATTATTTTGTATTGTGTTTATCTTTTTTGATGATACAAAACTAGAACGACCATATTAGAAGATCTTTGGAATGGAATTAAAATGTGATTAAAGAGATTAAAATGAGATTAGAAAATTGTTAACGGGAGTTAATATGACGAAAAGCTCTTTTGCATTTTGCCATTTCGCTTTTTCGTCAATTTGCGATTTTGCCTATTGTTATTCTGGTTTACACTTTGGCTTGTTCGCCCTTCTGAGTGCTGTAGAAATTAGGAAAACGCATCTGTACCGTTGTTCCCTGGTTTTCGTGAGAGCTTACAATCAGTTCACCGTGGTGCATTCTGACAATATTTCTGGCCAATGGAAGTCCGATCCCGTAGCCTTCATAATTATTGGTATTGGAAGCTCTGAAAAACGGATCGTAGATTTTATTCATTTCCACTTCAGGAATTCCAATCCCGTTGTCTTTTATAATGATGTAGACATCTGTATTGGTGGCGCCAAGAGAGACTTTAACCTGCTGAAAATTAGAATATTTACAGCCATTACTGATGATATTGGCCACTGCAAGATGCAGTAGCTGCTCATTCCCCTGAACTTTTAATTTCTTGGGATTATCGGGAAGCATGCTGATATCAAGATAGATATTGTTTCGGGAATCAATTCGCCTTAAGGTTTCAATAACGTCCCAAAGAAGCTGATCAATTCTCACCTTATCCATTTTCTGGATTTTCCCGTCGAATCCGGTTTGGGCAATCATTAATAGTGCTTTAATCTTTTTATCCAGCTTTTCAGCTTCATCCAGAATGATTCCGAGGGTTTCTTTGTATTCATCAGCTGTTCTGCTGATAGAAAGCGCAACATCGGCTTCTCCCATAATGGATGTAAGAGGCGTCCTCAATTCGTGGGAAACATTGCCGATCAGGTGGTTCTGGGTTTCAAAAGACGTTTCAATGCGGTTGAGCATATCATTAAAGGTATCTACCAACTCATTAAGCTCTTTATTATCAGGATGTGATTCCAATCTTAAGTGAAGGTTTTCAGAACTGATTTCTTTTACTTTTCCTGTAATTTTTAAGATCGGCCTGAATAAGGTTTTGGACAGATAAAAAGAAAAAATCATACTGAAAAACAGAGACAGTACAATACAGGTAAGCAGTGTTCTCTTTAAAAAGCCCAGATAATAAACAACATAATGGTTTTTGGCAGAAGCGATGGCAATATAATCTTTATCATCATATCTGAAACTTTGTCCTATATAATAGAATTCTTCATCATTATAATTGGATTCTCCTTCTCTGATAATATTTTTAAAGAAATAATCGGGGATATGAACTTCCTGAGATATTTTTTTGAAATTGGAATCGGCAGGAACAGCAAAAACATAGTCTCTTTCCATCGGAAGTTCCTCATCATTCAGGTTGCTGAGAATATAGTTTTCAGGAAGGTCGAGATGATCTTTACTTTTTTCGATCTGAACAATGGTTGCCGTCCTTATCTTCAACAGCTCATAAAACCTCTGATGTGAAAAATTAACGATAGAAAAATACACCAAACCACTGAACAGCAAAATGATGGCGGTAAAAACCAGCATCAAAAGTACCATCGTTTTGGTTTGATTTGTAATGACTCTGTTAAACATTCATTATGTCTTTTTCAACACATAACCCATTCCTATCACGGTATGAATCAGTTTATTATCATCCTGGCTATCCAGTTTTTTTCTTAAATAATTGACATAAACATCTACCACGTTGGTTCCCAGTTCATAGTTTACGCCCCAGACCGCATCCAGAATTTCTGCTCTCGAAATTACTTTTTCCGGATTATTCAGGAAGTACAGCAGCAGTTTATACTCTGTGGAAGTAAGAGAAATATCTTCTCCGGCTCGGGTTACTTTTTTGGTGTAGTCATTCACCATCAGATCCGAAAACTGGAATACATGTTCATTATCCGGCTCAGGTTCAGCAATTTCCTGCGGACCGTTGTTATTGCTTCTTCTTAGCAGGGATTTTACACGTGCAACCAACTCAATGAATTTAAAAGGCTTCACCAGATAATCGTCTCCTCCGCTTTCCAATCCGAGAACAATATTTTCAGAAGTTCCCAAAGCAGTCAGAAATAAAATAGGAACGCTCTGATTGGTTTTTCTTATCTCTTTGCACACATCCAGACCGTTCATTTCCGGAAGCATAATGTCTAAAATTACCAGATCAAAATCGTTAGCCTGCACCAGCTGAACTCCTGTACGGCCGTCAAAAGCTACAGAAATTTCATATCCATTTTCCTGAAGTCCCTTTTTAATAAAGGACACCACACTGGTTTCGTCTTCGATAAGAATAATTTTTTTCATAGATGAAATAAGGAGTTTTACAAAAATAGGGAAATTTTCCTGGGAGAAAAAGCGAGGAATATCAGAGAGCCAAGTAGCAAATAATAATTTTCAATGAATTGATTCCCTCCTGTACCTAAACTCTATAGAATAATATTACCTTTGTTTGAATATAATTCAGGTTAAATTACACACAGTATGAATGACTTTTTAATAGGTATCGGCAAGAGATTAAAGGATATTAGAAAAAAGAATAATTTAACCATTAATGAGCTGGCCTTCAAAGCGAATGTAAGCAACGGACTTGTTTCCAGAATTGAAAACGGAAGAACGATTCCTTCACTTCCTGTTCTCTTAGATCTGATTCAGTCGCTGGAGATTGATGCCAGTTATTTTTTTGAAGGGGTTGAGAAAAAATCCAACGCCAAATTTATTTATGTTCCGAAAGAAAGCCAGCAAATTATAGAAAAAGAAGTGGAAGCTGAGGGGTTCAGATATATGCACATCTTCAGCAAGAGCCTTCATTCTTTAGGTTTTGAGGCCGTTCTGCTGACGCTTGAACCTAATTCTAAAAGGGAAAAGGTCATTACGGATGCCTGGGAATTCAAATATATTCTGAAGGGAGAAGTGAAATACGTAATTGATAATGAGGAAATCATCCTTAAAGAAGGGGATTCGCTTTATTTCAACGGTAAGTTTCCTCACGTTCCGGTAAGCATCAGTGATGAAAGCTGTGTGATGCTTGTTCTTTATTTTTATACGGCTTAACTATTTCTTTTTTTTAACGCAAAGTTTTTTATTATTTGTTTTTGTCATTCTGACGAAGGAAGAATCTCTTATTTGCATTCAATAACGCGAGAGTCTTCATTACATTTCATTCAGAATGACAATTGTAGTGTAGATTCCTTATAAATACACATATAATAATCAAGCTTCTTCAATGACAACGTCGTAATCTTTGCACACTTATAATTTGGCGTTATAATTATTAAACTTTGCGTTTACATCATATTCCAATTTTTACATCATGCTTCAATTTTGATTTTCTGAAGCATACAAAAGTTTACAAATATGCAACTTCTGGTTTTCGTTATTCTTCCAAGATGAACGAAATATGAACCAAATCAAGCCTGCTTTTGGAAAGTTTCAATTCCTTTTATTTTCAGGAAATATTTGCGAAAAGTGTTGAAACAGTGGATTTAAATATTGTTTAGTCCTGTTTTTAAAGGTTGGCATTAATACATTTAAAGATAAAATAAACGTAACAAATAGAACTTATTTGTTAAACAATACTTAACACAAAATATTTATATATATTAAAATTATTAGCTTGATTTGCATAAAAAATTTAATATATGTAAAAATGAAAACAAAATTAGAGAAATTACTTACCCTTGTTTTTGTCTGTCTCATAGTCTTTGTTTCAGCGCAAAAACAGTTAATTATAGGAACTGTGCTTGACGACAGCCAGCCTCTCCCCGGGGCCACAGTCAAAATAAAAGGCTTATCTAAAAATATAACCACTGATATCGAAGGAAAATTTACCATCAACGATATTAAAGAAGGCCAATACATCTTACAAATCAGCTACATCGGTTATGAATCTACAGATATCAATGTAGACCTGAAACCGGAACAAACGGTTGACTTAGGAATTATCAAACTATCTCAACCTAGAAAAAACATTGACGAAATTGTCGTCACCGGAACGTTGAAAAATACGGAAGCGAGAGCTTTAAACCTTCAGAAAAATGCAATTAATATCACCAATGTCATCGCTTCAGACGGAATCGGAAAGCTCCCGGACAGAAATGCAGCAGAAACCGTGCAGCGTGTGCAGGGAGTTTCTATTGAAAGAGACCAGGGCGAAGGAAGATTTGTTTCCCTGAGAGGACTTCCGCCATTCTGGGCATCCACAACCATCAATGGAAACAGGCTTCCCACCGCAGAGGAAGAAACGACTTCCAGAGCAACAGCATTTGATTTCTTTCCTACAGAACTGATCTCCTATGTACATGTAAACAAGTCTTTTACCCCAGATATGGAAGCTGACGGAATTGGCGGCGGTGTCAATTTTATTACCAAAACCCCACCGATGAAAACAGAATTCAAAGCCACTGTGGGAAGCGGTTATAACGCAAAGTCTGATAAAGGCGTCTACAACCTTGGATTTTTATATGGAGGAAGAACAAAGGATAAAAAATTCGGGTATTTAATCAATTTTGCCCATTTCATAAGAAACTGGTCTACTGATAATTTTGAAGCACGAAGAAGTGGTGACGAAGGGATTTTCAGGCTGGAACTTCGCGATTATAACGGAGTTCGAAAGACAACCGGAATCAATACCGCTTTTGAATATGTATTGTCTCCAAAAACGACTTTCTATTTAAAAGGAATCTATGGTACCTTATCGGATGACGAGACCCATTACAAACACAGGATCCGGTTTGATAAGTTCAGCAGTGCTAATAATACAGCAAGGGTGGAGCTTCAGAATATCCACAATTTACTGATAACGGAGCTTACTTCTGTTTCTTTGGGAGCGGTTCATCAATTCAATAGAGGAAAAATCGACTGGGATTTATCCTATTATGACAACAAGTTTAAGTATGGAAATATTCCTGATAAGCAGAACAACTCATATTATGTCGTCAAGTACACTCAATCTGGTGTAGGCATCAATCCTGATTATATTGCTAATCATGGAAATGGACCTAGGGCTTACTGGAAAGCAGATGGCGGAAAATTAGATTATAAAAATCCTGATGCGTTATTTGGTTTCTACAGCGATCCGAACTTTAAAATGGATGCTTCCAAGATGAGATTTACAGATCTTGAATTCTATAAAGTTTTTGTAGAAGAAAAGGATAAAATTGTTGCGGCATTCAACCATGAAATCAATGCTTCTGATAAACTGACTTTAAAGTATGGTTTTAAATACAGAGATAAAGAACGTAATGCAAGATTCTCTGATATTTTCTACAACTGGAACAATGGAACATCGCCTCTTCTGTCTGATTTCTCACAATATATCACAACACAGCCCAACGGACCAAAATATTTAAGTGAAATGAATGCACACATCGGCAATACTTTCGGACCCGTACTTTCCACCAATGGAATGAATCAGTTCTGGTATCAGAATCAGGGTAATCTGAAGATCAATACTGCAGATTCTGAAGCTCTGGAATACAATAAAGCATTAGGAAGAAACTTTGATGTGTTTGAAAAACATGCAGACGCCTATGGAATGGTAACGTACAAACTGAATGATAAAATCATCATTTTAGGAGGAATAAGATTATCAAATACCAATACCAAAGTAAAAGGATACAGTGTGAATGATGATGTACTGACTCCGGTAGAAAACACCAAAAACTATCTGGCTGTTCTTCCGATGATTCATTTAAAATATACTTTAAATGATAAAGCTAATCTTCGTTTTGCAGCGACAAGAACTTTTTCAAGACCAAATTTTGGTGATCTGACTCCGGGAGGAACTTATATTGAAGCAGACAACGAGTTCAAAGGCGGAAATCCCAACCTTAACCCTACCTATTCTTTGAATTTTGACCTGATGGGTGAATATTATTTTTCCAACGTAGGGATTCTAAGCGGCGGCGTTTTTTATAAATCCATTACGGATCCTATTTTCCAGGACTCTTTTATCGGAAACTATAACGGAAACAACGGAGTACAGTTTACCGCTCCCAATAACGGAAAAGCGGCATGGCTGGGAGGTATTGAACTTGGAATTAATAAGAGATTTGATTTCCTTCCAGGGTTTCTACAATATTTCGGAGTACAATTGAATGCTACATTCATGACTTCAGAAATGGAAAAACCAAGCGGAAGAAAGGTGGCCCTTCCTTACCAGGCAAAGGAACTGTACAACGCGCAGCTTTTCCTTGAGAAAAAAGGATTCAATGCAAGACTGGCTTATAACTACAAGGGAAAGTATGCTGTAGAATACGCTGAGGAGGATATCAATGATTCTTATTATGGTAAATACAGCAATCTGGATTTCGGAGGTTCTTATCAGTTTACCAAATACCTGACTTTGTATGCGGATGTAAACAATATTCTGAACAAACCACTGATTTACCACTTCGGTAAAAGCGAAGACCGTCCTGAACAGGTGGAATATTATGGAGTACGTTTCAATCTTGGAGTAAAACTGAATTTCTAAACCAGAACTATGGCCAGAACCATCAATCAAAAAACACTGGTAACACTGAAGGCCACATTTGCTGCTTTCGGTGTTTACTTCTGCATGTACGGTTTCAGGAAACCTTTTACTGTAGCTTCCTTCGAAGGACTTTCTTATTTTGGGGTAGATTATAAGATTCTGATTATCATTGCACAGGCCGTAGGCTACTTTGTTTCCAAATTCATCGGGATCAAATTTATTTCCGAGCTGAAACCTCAGAAAAGACTTGCTTATCTTTTTATTTTTATTGCTGTTGCAGAGCTAGCCTTGTTGGGGTTTGCAACCGTTCCTGCTCCTTATAATATCATATTTATGTTCGTCAACGGGATTCCACTGGGAATGATCTGGGGAATTGTTTTCTCGTATATTGAAGGACGGAAAGCCACTGAAATCATCGGATTGTTTTTATGTTCAAGCTTTGTGGTTTCTTCAGGATTTACAAAATCGGCAGGAAAATTTTTAATGGATACCTTCCCGATTTCCGAATTCTGGATGCCTTTTTCAGCCGGACTTATTTTCATTATTCCTCTGATTCTTTTCGGATTATTGCTTGAAAGAATTCCCAAACCTTCAGAAGAAGACATTTTGCTTAAAAACAAGAGACAGCCGTTGAATGGTAAGGAAAGAAGAGCCCTGATCCAACAATTTTTTGTTCCGATCGTATGTATCATCTTTTTATATATCAGTTTAACCGTTTTAAGGGATTTCAGAGATAATTTTAATCGTGAAATCTGGGACGGACTGAACTTTACTTTTGACAGTTCTATTTTCACTTTAACGGAAATTCCTATCGCCGTAATGGTTCTGGTAATTTTAAGCTTTATGGTAAAAGTAAAAAACAATAAAAAGGCATTTGCTTATTATCATTACATTCTTTTTGCGGGAATTCTTACGGTAGGACTTTCTACGTATCTGTTTCAGCAGGGTTCTCTGTCGCCTTTTTTATGGATGACAATTTCCGGCTTCGGAATGTACATTTGCTATATTCCTTTCAATGGAATTTATTTTGACCGGATGATCGCCGCTTTTGAAATCAAAGGAAATGTAGGTTTTCTGATCTATATTGTAGATTCTTTTGGTTACCTGGGAAGTGTTCTGATTCTTTTGTATAAAAACTTTGGCTCGGCCCAGACTTCGTGGTTACATTTTTATATTAACTTAAATTACATCATCACCATAACGGTTTTCATTCTTTCGGTGATTGCTTTTCTGGCTTTCAGAAAAAAGTCAAAACCCAAATCTAAATCTAATCAATTCATCAATTTCGATACGTCGAAAATTTTATAAACTATAGTACAATGACAACAAAATTTGATTTACTCGTTGTAGGAGGTGGAATTTTAGGAACATTCCATGCTTATCATGCGCTGAAGAAAAATCTTAAGGTAGCTTTACTGGAAAGGAATTCTGTTCCTCAGGGTGCCACGGTAAGAAATTTCGGACAGGTAGTACCCTCCGGAATGGATCTTAAATGGCAGAACTTCGGGAGGGAAAGTCTGGCCATCTACAATGAACTTCATGATCAGGCAGACCTTACCATCAGACAAAACGGTTCCATCTATATTGCTTCCAATGATGAAGAGCTTCAGTTGATTGAAGAACTTTATGAAATCAACAGAAATAATGATTATAAATCTGTTTTATTATCTAAAAACGACTGCATCAAGAAATTTGACGGTCTTCGTTCAGACTACTGCAAAGGAGGTTTGTTTTTCCCACAGGAACTTTCCGTAGATTCTGCAGATATGATTGTAAAACTTCACAAGCTGCTTCAGGAAAAAATGGGACTGCAGATTTTTTACAATACAACGGTTCTTGAAACCCATGAAAATGACCAAAAATGTATAGCTATTACAGCAGATGGAACGGAATTTAACGCTTCCAAAATCATCATCTGTGGGGGACACGAGTTTAAAACTTTATATCCTAAAGTATTCAATGACAGCGATCTGGAAGTGAGTAAACTGCAGATGCTTCAAACAAAGCCCCAAGGAATTTATTCGCTTCAGGGAAATATCCTTACAGGGCTTTCTGTGAGAAGATATGAGTCTTTCAGCGAATGTCCTTCTTTCCAGAAAATCAAGGCTTTAGAAGATCTCAACTCATTTGAAAAGAAATACGGCATTCACATTTTATTCAAACAGGCTCTTGATGGCTCTGTCATCATCGGAGATTCTCATGAATATGCAGATGCTAAAAATGCAGATGACCTTGGGTACGACCTTAATATGGAGATTGATGAATTCATGATTCATGAGGCTAAGAAAATTATTGATCTTCCTACGTATGAAATTCAGAGGAGATGGTTCGGAATCTATTCCCAGTGCAAAACAAAAGATATTTTTGAGCACAGCCCATCCGCTAACATTCATATTGTAACGGGTATCGGAGGAAAGGGAATGACGGGAAGCGGTGGCTTTTCCAAATTTAATATTGAAAAAATTTACGCATAAAATTCAAATGAAAAATATAGAATTACTCGTTCTGGATATGGCCGGAACAACAATTGATGAAGATAACGTAGTCTACAAAACACTTACCAATGCTGTAAATGATTACGGCTACGCAGTAAGCCTGGAAAAAGTATTATCCAGCTGTGCCGGAATGGAAAAACTGGAAGCAATCACAAGTCTTTTAAAAGAAATCAATGGGAACGAAGAAGATGCTCCTGCTATTTTTGAGGATTTTTCTGGACAACTGAAAGAATCTTATCAAAATCTGGATGTAAAACCCATCAACGGAACGGAAGATTTCTTATTGAATATGAGAGCTCAAAACAAGAAAATCGTTTTGAATACAGGCTATACTTCAGAAATCGCCCATCAGCTTTTAGATAAACTCAACTGGAAAGAAAACATTCATTTTGATGCTTTGATTACTGCGGATGATGTTTCAGAAAGCCGCCCAAGTCCTGAAATGATTCATCTCGCTATGAAGAAATTCAATATCACTGAAGCGCATAAGGTTTTAAAGGCAGGAGATTCTGTCATTGATATTGAAGAGGGTAAAAATGCAGGCTGCGGATTAACGGTAGCCGTTCTTTCTGGTGCTCAGATGCAGTCAGAGCTTGAAAAGGCAGCTCCTGATTATATTCTGAATACGATTTCTGAAGCTGAGGGGATTCTTTAAACACTTTTCAGATTATTTTTAAATACTTCTTGACACAAACGTTTTCATGGTTTTTCTATAGAAAATGTTTGTGTTTTTACCACCCCGTCAAAAATTCTTTGAATTTTCGACACCCCTCCGGAGGAGGGGAATATAGTACGGATCATTAGGTATTTATTATAACCGACATTTCCAGAAACCTTTTTTGATCTTCTATTCACAAAGCATGTAACTTAAAATAAACAGAGTCATTTTTCTTTTGTGGCTTTTGTGGTTAATATCTAAGCTTTTTGAGTGAACTTTTTAATTATCAATTAATTAACTTTCCGTTCACAAATGTTTACAAATAGTAAACTAATTTTACAATAGTTAAAAATAAATTACTATTTATAAACTTTCACAATTCTAAAAACCCTTTTTCCCCATGAAAACAAAACTATTCTCAATGGCTGTTGTAATGAGCTGTTTCCTTGGAGCTCAGACTAAAAAAGTTCTTTTTATTGGTATTGACGGATGTCGTGCAGATGTCATGATGTCTACACCTACTCCCAACATTCAAAACCTTATCAGCCAATCGATCTATTCTACGGACGGGCTTTGTGCTGCTACAACCTGGAGCGGAAACGGATGGAGCACCATGCTGACCGGCGTATGGCACACCAAACATAATGTTCAGGACAATAATTTCACAAGCCCGAACTATGTCAATTACCCTGATTTTCTGACAAGAGCAGAAAATTACAACCCTGGCTTAAGAACTATCTCTCTGGCACATTGGTCACCCATCAACGACAAAATCATTCAAACCGCAGATATAAAAACCAATCTGGCAACGGATCTTGCAGTGAAAAATGCAGCTGTTACAGCTTTGCAGAATGATAATCCGGATATTCTCTTTGTAGATTTCGATGATGTAGACCATGCCGGGCATTCTTATGGATTCTCATCTACTGTTTCTCAATATGTAAATTCTATTAAGACAACAGATACGTATATTGGTGAAATTGTGACTGCAATGAAAAACAGACCTTCTTATAATAATGAAGACTGGCTGGTTGTATTAACCACAGATCATGGAGCAATCGAAAGTTCTCATGGAGGTGGAAATCTTACCGAAAGAAATATTTTCACGGTGTATTCCAATCCTGGATTTACTCCTCAGCAGATCAGCAAAACTGTTCTGGAATCCAATAAAACATTCAATCAATTGAATTTCCCGGCAGGAACTTATGCAAAGCCAGCAAGCCAGACTCCTTTTAATTTTGGAGCTAATCAGGACTTCACCATCGAGTTTTGGGTAAAGCCTAATGCAGCTTACTCCAGTGATCCGGTGATGATCAGTAATAAAAACTGGGCTAATGGGAAAAATAAAGGATTTGTGTTCTCAGGATATTCAGGACAGACTTTCAAAATGAATATTGGAGATGGAACGAACAGAATTGACCTGGTAGGCGGAAAAGTGGAAACAAATAAGTGGAAACATATTGCGGCAAGCTTTGACAGAGATGGCCTTGTAACATTGTACGAAGATGGTGTTCCGGTAACTTTTGCTAAAATGAACACCATTGGAAATATTGATTCCGGGCTTCCTCTTACATTAAACCAGGATGGAACCAATGTTTATGGACTCAATCTGGCGGCTTCTTATAAAGACATAAGAATCTGGAAATCTGCTCTTCCCAATGATGTTATTGTGAATTGGGCCAATCAGGATATTACCTCTTCGCATCCTTATTATTCTCAATTATTAGCCAATTGGAAGTGTAATGGAACTTCAGGAAATACGTTGACAGACTCCGGTCCAAACGCCAATAACATGACCGTGACAGGTTCTCCTACTTACAATGCGGGTACAGTGAATAATTTTAAGGTGTATGATTATACCTCAACAACGAGAGAAACAGATCATTTTCCAACTGTATTGAACTGGCTTTGTATTCCGGTACAATCATCATGGGGAATAGATGGAGTGAATAGAATCCCGGCATGTTCCAAAGAAATATTGACCGCAAAAGAGAGCAGGGTAATTGCTGAGGATTTTAAAATTTATCCGAATCCTGTTTCAACATTCATTGGAATCCAGTATCAATCTGAGGATAAGAAAATTAAAGCAGAAATCATTGACAGTAAAGGATCAAATGTTTTAACAACCCATTTAAAGTCTTCAAGAGGTTTTTACGATGAAAAAATCAATATCGGAAATCTTCCGGCTGGTGTGTATTTCATTAAAATCAACGGAAGCAAAAAAGCACTGACCAAGACATTCATTAAGAAATAAAAATAAAGCAATTAGATTTAAATTTTGATATTAGAACAAGGATATTCCTATCCGAGTTCTAATATTTTTTTGCCTACTTATTAAAAATCAGCTCCATCTGCACATCGGCACGGTCATACTCAGCATTGCTGATGGGAGTATGGATAAAGCCCAGCTTTTCATAAAGTGTAATGGCCGGAACCAGTATAGAATTGGTAACCAAAAATACTTTTTCAGCTTTTAATTCCTTTGCTTTTTCCACTAAAGTTTTTCCCAAAAGGTAGCCTAGTTTTTTCCCTTGCGCTTTGGGACTTACTGCCATTTTTGACAATTCAAAAGTGAGAGGACTGTCTTCTGTTTTTACTAATGCACAGGTTCCTACTGCTTCTCCATCCAGCAAAGCAAAAACAATGTGCCCTCCTTTATGTAAAATATGCTCTTCAGGATTATCCAGCAGTTTATAATCGCCGGCTTCCATGACAAAGTATGTTTTGATCCATTCTTCATTCAAAGCTTTGAAAGCTTGTTTATACTGAGGTTCATAGGCTACAATTTTTACTTCATTCTTAGTATCATTCATCGCTATAAGGTTTATTAAATTCTGTTTTTTATCATTCTGCCCAGCTTTTCCAGGTCACTTTCTACTCTGTCTGTCCATTCCAGTGCATAGTTCAAACGCATGCAGTTCTGATACTGATTGTGCTGTGAAAACATTCTTCCGGGAGCAAAATTGATTTTCTGCTCAAAAGCTACATCGTAGAGATCTTCCGTACAAATTCTTTTATCCAGCTCCAGCCAAAGCATAAAGCCTCCTTTGGGTTCTGAAATTTTTGTATTATCCGGAAAATATTCAGTCACCGCCTTTTGAATCTGAAGGTAATTTGCGTACAGCTTTTTCCTGAACATTCTGAGGTGGTGATCATAACGCCCGTGTGCGAGAAAATCTGTAATTACATCTGAAAACAAAGAAGGTCCGCTCACCGTCTGAACCAGTTTCTGACGGATAATTTTTTCTTTAAATTTTCCGGGAGCCACCCACCCAACCCTGAAACCTGGTGCCAATGTTTTCGAAACCGAGCCTACCCACATCACAATTCCTGCTTCATCATAAAATTTACACGGCTTGGGTCTTCCCGCCCCGAAATAAATGTTACCATAGACATCATCCTCCACCAAAGGAACATTATATTCAGTAAGCATCCTTACCAGTTCTTTCTTGTTATCATCAGGCATCTGAAATCCCAACGGATTATTATAATTCACCACAAAACAGCACGCAGAAAGCTTTGGCATTACCTTTTTTAACTCATCCAGATCTACTCCTGTAATCGGATGCGTAGGAATTTCCACAGCCTTAAGTCCTAATAGCTGGATAGCCTGGAGAATTCCGAAGTATACAGGACTTTCCACCGCCACGGAATCTCCCGGCTGAGTAACAGCCATTAAGCAATTATAAACGGCGTTCATAGCTCCGGAAGTAATCACCAGATCATCTTCTGTGATTTTCCCTTCCATTACCATCGACCATTTGGCGATTTCCCGGCGAAGCACCTCACTTCCCTGTACAGGTTCATAGTTGGTTCCGCTGTCGCTCTTTCTTTTGATCACATCAATCATGCATTTCTTCATCTTGGCCACCGGAAGAAGACTTTTCCCCGGAATGCCCAATCCAAACTGGGTGATATCTGTTCCTCCGATCACTCCAAATACCTTATCAATAAGGTCCTGTGGTGTATTCCTTTTCTCTGAATCTTTCATCGGTGCCACGGAAGGCAGTGCCAGTTTTCGCTGGGAAGTCTGGCTTACATAGTAGCCATATTTCGGACGTGATTCTACCAGAGAGCGGCTCTCCAGTTCCATATAAGCTTGTTTTATAGTATTCAGACTTACATTGTATAATTTCTGGGCACTTCGCAATGAAGGCAGCCTGTCTCCAAACTGCAGGGTTTCACTTTTAATCTGCTCTGTGACAGAATTGGCTATTTTGAGGTACAGAACATCTTTATGCATAGAATCCGGGTTTTAAGTAAATGTACAATTTTATCCTGTCTTTATTCGGGATTCAGCCAGCTGATCATACTGCTGATACTGCTTTTTAACTGTTCCGGATCCTTAAAATTGGGGGTGTGAGTATTTTTAAAATATCTTTCAGCACGGGAAAAGAAATTTCTCTTTTCGATATCTGACATCTTATTTTTATCATAGATCCTGAAAGATATTTCATCCTTTTCATTCACGATAAGACTGGCAAAAGCAACAATCTGCTTCCCATTTTTAGCCAAAAGAAAAGGAAGTCCGAAATTCTGATCTGCTATTGTCAGATTCTGTGTTTCCAGAAAGATATTTTTCAGCATCCACATGTCTGATATATAAGCCTCGGCATATTGAAACTGTTTCTGTTGTTGAGTGATTGTTTCCATATTTCTTCTTTAGCTAAACAAAATTATGGAGTATTTAATCCTGGATACAGATACAGAACTATATAATATTATGGGTACAGATTTTTATATTATATGCCTTATCTTTTTCTGTTAAAAATTAGCTCCATCAGAAATAGCATCCATGCAAATATATTTAGCAACATTTATTTACATTTTCTATATTTGCAAAAAATATTGGACAGGATGAGCTTATTTGGAATTAATATTAAGAAAATAAGACAGGTGAAAGGATTGAGTCAAAAGGCTTTTGCAGATCTGTTTGATCTCAACAGAGGCGTAATAAGCTCATATGAGGAGGGACGTGCTGAGCCAAAAATTGAAACCATACTGAAAGTTGCGAATCACTTTAACCTTAGTATTGACAAATTACTGACTGAACCTATACAGGCAAACCAGCTGACAAGTACTCCTGGTGCCAGTCAGCCCGCACTTTTCCCTGAATCAACAGGGGAGACTAATTTGGAAATGCAGAAAACACA
Source organism: Chryseobacterium sp. AG844 (assembly GCF_003182335.1). Classification (NCBI taxonomy): domain Bacteria; kingdom Pseudomonadati; phylum Bacteroidota; class Flavobacteriia; order Flavobacteriales; family Weeksellaceae; genus Chryseobacterium; species Chryseobacterium sp. AG844. The sequence goes on from NZ_QGTV01000024.1 coordinate 66,115, forward strand.
GTCCGTAAATAAAGCCAACTCAGTAATATTGCAAAAAATATTAGCATCAGTTGATCTGGTCTTTGAATTTACTTCTGAAAAAACATTGCTTCCCCAGTATCAATCCGGTGATATTTTATTTCTGAATAAAACAAATCTGGCAACAGATCCCATTAGCAATCTACTGGTTCATATCAATGGAAATCTTCAATATGCAACTGAAAATCAACGTACAAACAAAAATCATCAGGAATATTATAAGATTGTAGGATACATTTCGACAGGAAACAAGAATATCTTCACTGGTATTTTTGAAAGGCTGGAAAAACTGGAAAAGAAAACGGGAAACAGTCAGATACTCTAAAGGTTACAAAAACAAAAAAGCCCTCCGTAATACATTACAGAGGGCTTTGTACCCCAGACGGGACTTGAACCCGTACGTCCTTGCGGACACAGGATTTTAAGTCCTGCGTGTCTACCAGTTCCACCACCAGGGCATGGTGTGGGCAAAAAAAAAGATTCGAACCAGAGGTTCCAACCTTCTTAACGACTCTATAAGAGTTTTTTCGAATTGTGCGGATGAAGGGACTCGAACCCCCACGCCTCACGGCACCAGATCCTAAGTCTGGCGTGGCTACCAATTACACCACATCCGCTGATTCGCTGATCTGAATACTCAGATTCAACCTGATTTCTTACAAATATAAGATTTTTATTTAAAGAACACTCTCTATTAAAACAAAAAACCCTCCGTAAGATATTACAGAGGGTCTTGTACCCCAGACGGGACTTGAACCCGTACGTCCTTGCGGACACAGGATTTTAAGTCCTGCGTGTCTACCAGTTCCACCACCAGGGCATGGTGTGGAGCGAAAAACGGGATTCGAACCCGCGACCCCAACCTTGGCAAGGTTGTGCTCTACCAGCTGAGCTATTTTCGCATAGTGCGGATGAAGGGACTCGAACCCCCACGCCTCACGGCACCAGATCCTAAGTCTGGCGTGGCTACCAATTACACCACATCCGCTGGTTTTTATATTGTAAGTTTTAAAGAGCTTGCTTCGTTTTTGTGAGTGCAAATATAGGACAATTTCCTTTACTACCAAACTTTTCAGGAAAAAAAAATAAAATTTCCACATTTTTTTTTCACAGCTTCTTTTATTACATTTCATTTTCTTACTTTTACATCGTTAATATTTACGATATGGAATTACAAGGAACGGTAAAGAAACTTTTTGATGCTCAAACATTTGCGAGCGGGTTTCAAAAAAGAGAAATGGTTATTTTGACCCAGGAACAGTATCCACAGCCGATAAACATAGAATTTTTATCTGATAAAATCAGTTTATTAGATAACCTTAAAGAAGGAGAAAACGTAAAGGTAGGAATCAACATCAGAGGTAGAGAATGGGTTTCTCCTCAGGGTGAAACTAAATACTTCAACTCTATTACAGGGTGGAGAGTAGAGAAAGTTTTTGATAATGCTTCAGAACCTACTCAGGCAATGCCTCAGCAGTCTGCATCCCCGGTTTCTAATGAGAATCCTTTTGCCGGAGACGACGATGATGATTTACCTTTCTAATTAAAGAATAAAAGATCAATTATAAATCCTGCTTTTTGAAGTGGGATTTTTTTGCTAAAAATGGTCCGATTAGACGAAAACGAGATTTCATTTCCCGACCCGGAGCTGTATGATGGCCATGAGGGAGTGGTTGCTTTTGGTGGCGACCTGTCCGTAGAGCGTATCTGGTTTGCCTATCAGCTCGGTATTTTTCCCTGGTACAATCCCGGAGAGGAAATCCTTTGGTGGTGTCCCGATCCAAGGTTTGTGCTTATTCCTGAAGAATTAAAAGTTTCAAAATCTATGAGAAAGATACTCAACAGAAATGTTTTTACTTTCTCCGAGAATAAGAATTTCAGGGAGGTAATCAGAAATTGCCAGCAGGCTACAAGAAAAGGGCAGTTGGGAACGTGGCTTTCTGATGAACTGATGGAGTCTTTTATCCAGCTTCATCAATACGGTTTGGCCAAAAGTATTGAAGTATGGCAGGATGGAGAACTCGTAGGGGGTTTTTACGGGTTGCAGATTGGAAATGTATTCTGCGGAGAAAGCATGTTTGCCAAGGTAAGTAATGCTTCAAAAGCGGGCTTTATCAACTTTGTGGAAAGCAATAAAAACAGCCTTGATTTAATTGATTGTCAATCTCATACAGAACATCTGGAAAGCTTAGGGGCAAAAATGATTCCCAAAAAAGAATTTCTAAAAATCTTACACGAAAATAATGAACGCAGATAAAGAAAAGTGGGTTCTTCTGATTGTCCTGAGTATTATCTGGGGATCATCATTTATTTTGATCAAAAAATCACTGGAACATTTTAATCCGTTTCAGGTAGGTTCTTTACGGGTTCTTATTGCCGGAATTATTTTACTTCCGGTCGCGATTTCCAATTATAAACTTTTTCCCAGAAAACATCTGAAGTGGCTAGTTCTGGCTGCTTTTACAGGAAATTTCATTCCTATGTTTTTATTTCCGATTGCAGAAACTGAAGTAAGCAGCAGCATTGCCGGAATTATCAACTCAATGATGCCTATTTTTGTGATTATTGTCGGCGCATTGGTCTGGAAGTTCGAAACCACGAAAAAACAGATTATAGGGATACTAATAAGCTTCACAGGAGTCTGTATTCTGGCATTTGGAGGTGGTGACAGCGCAGAACTGAAAATGATTCCGATTCTCTTGCTGTTATTGGCAACTTTATGCTATGCGTTGAGTACAACCACCGTAAAATCAAAGCTTATGGAGGTCTCTTCTACGGTTTTATCTGCTTTTGTATTCTCTTTTGTTTTATTGCTGCCTTCCATTCTTGCGCTTACAGGGACAGGATTCTTTTCAGAATTCAGCTTTTCGAAAGATAATCTGATGGGGCTTATGTTTGTCAGCCTGTTATCAGTTTTCGGAACAGGTCTGGCGATGATGATGAATTATCGTTTACTTAAAGTTTCCTCCCCTCTTTTTGCATCCACCGTTACTTTAGTGATGCCTATTGTGGCTATTATCTGGGGAATTATAGATGGTGAGAAACTGACATACTTACAATTGACAGGTGCAGGTATTATCATTGGCGGCCTCATCTTTTTAAGAACCAATCCGAAAAAATAAAATCATATTATAAATTAAATTATATTTGGGTGATTTAACTTATAACTATGAAAAAACTTCTACTTTTTGGGTCTGTAGCCTTATCTGCAATATCATGCTACAGTTCTGATGATACCCCTTTTGATAACAGTGATCCTTCTAATCAAACCGTGATTCTTCCTACAAAGATGACAATGGATGGGATTGTCATGAAAATCAATTACAACGGAACTAAAATCATCAGCATGATTAACAATATTAATCACGGGCAAAGAATTGAGTTCACATATACCGATGATTATATTACGGGTATTAAACATTACGAAAATAATGTTCTTGAAAGTGCTGTAGAATACGGATATACTAACGGACGTATGGCTACAGCGGTTACGAAGGAATATTCTACAACCGGAACCATAGAGAACACCGTTAAGTTTTCTTATACCTACACCAGCACTACAGAAATCAGCGTAAAAAAACAAACGAATTCAGGAGCGGCAGGTTCTTCTATTATCAACAGTGTAATCACGTATAATAATGGAAATATGGTAAGCAATGCAGGCTCAGGAACCGGAATTGTCAATGGAAATACCGTTAACTATACAGAAAAAGAGACTTATACATACACGGATAAAAACTATCCTTTCAAAAATGTAAAAGGTTTTGACAAAATTATCTTTAATGGAAATGAGAGCAGCGATGGCATAAGCATGTTATTCTCAAATATCAAGAACAGCTTAAGTGCTTATAAGGGAGAATTTACCCAAACTACAGCCGGAGGAGGAACAGCTACCGGAATGACTTCTCATAAGTATACCACAACATTTAACACCGCAGGATATCCGTCTGAAGAAAGCAGACAGACGCTTGATATGAACGGAAATGCAAACAGCAGCGCTCCGGATAAGTTTTTCTACGAATACAATGAATTAGTCAATACTTAATCTGACAGTTATAATCAAATTAAATAACTTTAAAACAGATTAAGTATTATGACAACACAACAAAAAATCATCAAAA
>NZ_QGTV01000025.1:0-68207 GCF_003182335.1 Chryseobacterium sp. AG844
TTTTGATGATTTTTTGTTGTGTTGTCATAATACTTAATCTGTTTTAAAGTTATTTAATTTGATTATAACTGTCAGATTAAGTATTGACTAATTCATCTTAAAGCATCAAGATTTCCAATGTACTTACTAATTAAATGTAAATCATCTCTTTCCTCGGTATTTAAATCAGTTTTGTTAAGCAGTGATACGATTTTAGCATAGAAATTATTATTAAAACCATCATAGGCCTTTTGATATTCAATATCAGTATGTGATATTTTAAAATCATCAAATGAAAACGTAAAACCGATATTTGAATCAAATAGCATATCAATCAAAATTTCCTCGGTTAATATAAGTGAAGGTTTATCTTTTGGAACAATTTCTTTTAATTTGAAAGTCGTTTCATATTTTTTAAATTCTTCAGATTTAAGCGTTTTCTTTGAAACTTTTCCCTTTTCAGATGTACGTTTAAGAGATATGGTAGTGACAAGTTCACCGATATCTTCTTGAGACAATGTTTTTGTTGTTAGTAGTTCTTTTTTTTGCTTGTTAACAATTTTTGGAATATACTTTTTTGAAAATGAATCGGTATCATAAACTCCGATGCTATAGCCTGAATTATTTGATTTGATTTTAGCTAGAGGTCTAAAAATTTCATTAATTTCCTCCTCTGAAAATTCTTCCTTAATTTCACTAATTTGTTGTTCACCAAGAGGATTAATGAATATCTCATTATGGAAAGTTTTTACAATATTTGACTTTAAATTAACGATTTCCTTTTCTTCGTCATTTCTTTTCATCCAGTCATTAGCAATTGAGAATCGAAAGCTTCCATAACTTGAGTTAGTTATGACTGGATTGATAATTCTGTCAATTTCCTTTTGAAGGTCACCGATACTATCATCTCTAAACTTAGCTAAACGCTTTACTTTAGTAAGTGCAAACGCTTTTAAAGATTTCAAATAATTATCTGTAAAATCTTTAATCATTTCTAAAGTAACCGAATGGCCGAATTCAAGTTTAGTAGGCTCAATAGTATAATGTGTGCTGTTTTCCCGAAGAATGCTTAAGTAGGTATATTCTTTGGTCTGACCAAAAGGATTAATGTTTTTTAAAGAAACTAAAATCTCTAAGGCATCATCTAATTGCTGTTTAACTTCCTCATCGTTACTATTTGTTAAACCAAAAAAAATAAATTTTTGTGCTTGTTGAATTTCTCCTGCCTTTAAATTTAGAAATGCTGCACTCCTAACCAATATACTTCTTGTAGGTTCAAGGTCTGGTTTGTCGAAATAGAAATCTGCTACTTCACTTTCTAATTTAGCGGCTTTTTTATACAGTTCTAATGAAGCTTCAAAGTCACCTTCATCTAAAGCCTGTTTTGCTTTAAATGAGTATTCCATAGCTTCTCTATGTTGTAACTTTGGTTTCATTTATGAATCTCTTTTACGGTTGTTGGTTTAGCAAAAAGTGTGACAACTACTGATGATGATTGGTCTCTCTTTGAGCCTCTATTAATTTGTTCGTGCTTGTTCTTGATACGATTAACTAAAGTATTTGATTTTTTTTCTTCCAAAATACCGGATATTTCTACAAAATGATATTCTTCATCAAGAAAATTTAAATCGTCATCATCGGGTTCGGTTTTGGAAAACCTGTAATCAACGCCATCGCCAATTTCCGTTTGCTCCACGTATTTGTAATCCATTATGACAGACATTACAAACCAAGCTAATGCAACGCCACCGTGGTTAGCAATATCTTTGTCTTCTTTCATTGCAACTTTTGGAAATTTTGAGTCCCAGGTAACAATGTTTTTGGTTGATATCCCATCAATGTTAAATTCAAATTCAGCTTTAGAGTTCTTATGATAACGATCAAGCCCAACAGCAGCCCAGTAATTATTTACTTTTATATGCTCTTTAGTTGGTCCGCTTAGTTTATCTATAGTAAGATCAAGATGAAGTTCTGTCATTAAGTTATAGCAGTTATTGTTTTCATCAAATATACAAATTAATCGTTTCAGTATTTAAATTGTGATTTTAAACCACTTTTATTTAAAATAAAACTGTAAAACAAAATATCAGTACATATGAACATAATAGTTATTTGTTGCAAAGCTTAAATTTCTAAACCTAAATCCATTATGTTATTTATAACTTTTAATGTTTTAAAAGCATTTTCCCATCCACCACAACATTCAGGACTTAGAGCAATTGTCAGAACATCTATTTTATCCATATTTTCCAGCAAAATTGTTGCGACATTTATTATTAGTTCATCAGAATAAATCTTGTAAAGTTTTTTGTGTTGAGAGTAGAAATAGTCAATATCCAAATTAACAATTAAACCATTTCTTGAGTTTTTAATCCAAAAATTTAAGTTCCCAAGAAATTCTTCTATAGTTGACTCGAAATCAATAAACTCACTAGTGGGATATGACTCTTCCGGTACAACAAAAAGAATGGTACAGCCATGTTCAGATTTCACGGAATGTTTGAAATCAGGCGGAGTATGTAGATAATCTCCTTTTTCAAGTCGGGCTCCTGCAATAGTTGCAACACCTTCCAGTATAAATAATTCCTCTCCTGCAGGATGGTTATGATAAGGATAGCTGGCTTCTGGTTCAAATTTTAAATTGATGTAACTGGATGGAACAAAACGGATATTGTAGAAATCCTTTTGATGATGCTACAACTGTAATTACAGGTACACAGCTCACTCATAATGCTGGCTATAATGATATAATGATGTATAGAAATAATGAGTAAAAAATGGAAAACCTGTAAATTCAGGTGTTCCATTTTTTTATTCTAAAGAATTGTTATATTTCCTTTTATTATCCTCAATCATTTTTCTATACTCAGGGTTATTAATTTTACCTTGATACGGGTCATTCATATATTCTTTTCTCTTTGTTATAAATTGATCTTTGGATACAATTAACCCTTTTTTTTGCTCAATGGGTAAACTCGTTTTATTTATTGATATAAGTTCAAAACCTATATAATTATTCAACTCATTGATCTTTAATATTAATCCAGGAAGTCCTCTAAATTTGTATGGACCATCACTTATCGGAATATCATAAGTAAACCAAGCTATAAACTTTTTTCCTCCTACACTTACAACTGCTTTATTACATTTATAGCCGCCAATAGTAGAAGTGCTTTTATTATCAATTTGCCAGTCAAGTTTATCAGGACTCTCATAGGTGTAATAATTTCTCCCTAAATAATTTGATATATAGATTTTGTTTTCATCCTTATATACATTATGCTTTACCTTAGATCTCGGAAGAGAGCCGGGATCAACAATATTTCCGGTCTTCATTGCATCTTCCAGTTTTTTCCCAAAACCATCCACTGCAGCCTTATAATTTTCACTATAATATATAGATTTTTTCCCATTAGTGAGTAATACCATAGGCTCATTAATTGTAGATAATTTATCCAAAGTATCTTGTACAAAAGTATATTTATACTTTACTTCGATTTCCGAATAATCTTTTTTTTCTTGACCTCTCACATAGTTAAAACAAAGAAATAACAAAAAAATTCTAAAAAGTGGTTTCATAGGTACTCAAAATATTATAATTAAATAGGCTGTTAAAAGACAGCCCATTATTTTTTTCATTACGTCATTGGATTTTCATAACTGGAATGTCCACAATCTTGATTGTTATACATTTCCCATTCGTTGTAAAGGCAATCACTTGAATCAAATTCAGAATCAAAAACTGTTTGATAAGTAGTTCCACAAATAGTTTTGATAGTCACCAAATACCTTGTAAAGGCTGCAATTTGCTGTTTTTCCTTTTTTGCCTCTAATTTGTTAGAAGTGCTTTCTTTAGCACAAACAAGTCCAGCAACCATAAATGCTGAAAGTAATAATACTTTTTTCATAATTATATTTTTTAAATATTTAATAATTTAAATATAAAATTATTATTCTAATCATAAAATGTGGAAAACCTTAAGGATATTAAAAAGATTTTAAGTCTTGTTTGAATACTCTTTAAAATAAAACCATTATCCAACGAAAATTCGGCGGGTATAATAATATTTTTTATACTTTTGGTTTTGCCGATTATATTGAGCAGATAAATTTTAGTTTGATTTTTTATTATCAATTTTTTCTAACTGCTTTTTAACTGCATTGATATTTTCTTCCGTAAGTTTCCCATAACCCAGCTCCTTGATTTGGTCTAATTGTAATTTTGATATTTCATCTTGCTTATCTTTATTTTTTAATAACTGATCCCGCAGCGAAATATAATACTGGGTAGAGTATACTTCATCTTTTAAAAATTCTGAAATATTTTTATTTTTTCCAACACAGCCTTGAGTATATTTCATAATCAAAGGATTGGCGGAATAAAATGTATAGATATCTAAAAATCTTTTATCATTTCTTTTAAATAGTTCCTGACCAGCATAAACCCTTAAAGAATTGCTACCATTCATTGCAAAATAATAGAGTTCATCATTACTGGCTATTTTGGCAACTTTTTTAAATTGACTATAAATTTTGCTTTCTTCACCTCCAACTCCAATATTAGGAGACTCTGCATATGAGACATTGTCTAAAGGCTGTGCCAGTTTTTTTACTGCTTCAGAGACCTGAGCATTAGATATTGTAAGACTAAACGTGAATAGAAAACAGTAAAAATATTTATAGCTCATTATTTATAAGATAATTAAAGTTAGATAAAATAACTGAACGATTAAATACCTAAATTCGTTTAGATTTTAAATAAAAATTCAGAATGAAATACTCAAAAATTATTATCGTTATAACCCTGTTATTGTTTCAGTTGGGAGCAGCACAGGAAAAAGCAGATGTTGTCTTAAATAAGGCTTTCACAGAAGCTAAAGCAGGTAAGAAAAATGTTTTACTGGTGTTCCATGCTTCATGGTGCAAATGGTGCAAAATGATGGAAAAAAATATGGATCTTCCTGAAACCAAACCTATTTTTGATAAGAGATTTGTCACAGCCTACATTGACGTTCAGGAAAGAGGTGATAAAAAAAGTCTTGAGAATCCCGGTGGACAAGAGCTGATGAATAAATTTAATGGCGAAAATGCCGGACTCCCTTTCTGGCTGATTCTTAATTCCAAGGGAGAATTTTTAGCGGATTCTTTTGATGCCAAAGGAGAAAATCTGGGATCACCGGTCACACCGGAAGAAGTTACAGCTTTCATTACAAAGCTAGGGAAAGCCTCAAAACTAAGTAATGAAGAAGCACAGATCATAGAGAAAGTATTTGTGAAGAAATAAGATCTATCACCTTTTATAAACAAATCCCCGGAACTTACTTTTTCCGGGGATTTGCTTTGGATAATCATACATGACAATTATTCCTGATAAGAATATTCAATATTGCTCCATAAAACCTGATCTCCTGTTTTGATCATTTCAGAAGGTTTGGAGAATATATTACCGAAAATATTTTCGTATTGAGTTGTTCCAAAATGAGAACTTTTGGTAATTAATAGTGCGTCCTGGTCATCTCGGGGAACTTTTTTAACGTATCGGTACGTTCTTTTTAAGGTGAATGAAGAAGTGTCTTTATGGAAATCACCAATGTAAGATGGTTTATTATTGTTGTTCTCTTTGATCAGCACAGAGTCATTTACGATGGTGAAGCTGTAGGTAAAATCTGTAGTTGAGGTTTCTGAGGATAACCTGATCGTCTTGCTTTTAAGATCCAGGTTTATTTTTTTCCAGGCAGGTTCCTGGTATAAGCTCCAGTAATCGGTAAGATAAGATTCATCCGGAGTAGATTTTTCTCCGTTTGATCCTTTGTACAAAACCGTATTTTTTACAGTATAACTTTTAAAGTGAAACGAGTAAACATTTTTATCAACAGGTCTCGGATCATCAATTATATTATCGTTGTTTTCACACGAGATCAATGACAATGTCATTATCAGGGTATAAAAAGAGTATTTCATGGTATATTTATAAAGAAGTTTCACATCTATTAGGGAAACGAAATAGAGTGGAAGTTATAATTGGGCAAAGGTAAAAATAAAAGGTGAAAAGGTAAACATGTATTTACCTTTTCGCCTTTTGACTTAATTTATTTCCCAAAATATATCTGATCCTGCTTCTGCTGTTCATTATAAATGATCTGGAAGCTGACAGGCATATATTGGTAAAGAAGTTTCCAATGTTGGATCTTTGCGTGTTTCTTGAAGCTTTCGAAAGATCTTACAAACAGGTTTTCAATCATGGTTCTTACATAAGAATTCCCGTTTCTGTAGATCCAGTCCATCAACTTGATGTGATGGGCAATGATATTGATCTTCGATTCCTGCAGCAGGTGCTTCAGATAATTTACGGTAGCCTGCATGATCCCGGCGAAATTGTCCTGTACAGACAGCTGGGTGATTTCATTGCGAAGTGGCGGATAGAAAAATTTTAAGTATTCAACAGCTATTTTTTGATTAATAGTTTGCATTTGTACTTTCATCATAATTAAGAATTTTTCAAACACTTTTTAGTGCAGCGAAATGTATACCAAAATTTAAAGACAGGCTGCAAAAATAAATACTCCGACGATCACAGCAATGTGAGTGAGTAATATCTCTGCATTGTGCCTGTTAGTCGTTGTTTTCCAGGTTTTCCAGTCTGAAATTTTTCTGATTTTGTTTTTCATAATCTATTGATTGTGAGTTATTTTTAATTTTGTTTAATTTAAACACTTTGTAATGAAACGGATAAAAAATGTAACAAAACGTTTATATGCCGTGAGTGTAAATTTGTCTTGAATATACTTTCTGAAGGTTGGCAGAAATATGACTAAAAATCACTTTTCTGTATTCCTCACTGCAGAAAGCAGTACAATTGTCCAGAGAATAGATAAAGGTTGTCTCAATTGCATTCTTTAAAACTGTATCTCCGTCAGTGTAAATTTTGTCCATCTTTTGTAAACTCCTGAACAGCAGATTTCTGTCATTCTGTCGGATCATGTTTTTAATACGTTCCGTGAAGGTGCGGATAATGCTGTATGAGTTTTGAATTTTAATTTCCTGTACTTCTTTTTCAAAATCGGGAACCACATCGGTGATTTCCTTTACGGCTTGTAAATAGTTCATCGTATTATATTTTAATGGTGATAGTGTTCGAGTATTTTGATGAAAGCTCCAAAAATGAAAATGGTTAAAAAAGCAAAAAAGAGCATATGATAGGGCTTAAGCCATTTTGGAGTTGCAGGTCCTTTGCTTTTTAACCTTCTGAGCTTGTCGATTCTGTTTAAAGTCTTTAAGTCCATTTTTCTATGTTTTCAAATGATGATGCCAATGATATTCCGATGAAAATGGAATTTAATTAAGATATTGATATATAATCTGTTGTGATTTTGTAGTTGAATTTTTAAATCAAAAAAGCCTGTCAAAATGATAAGGTTTTTATCAATTTGGAAAAAATAAAAAGACAAAAATTGCTGCTATCACACCTTCTTACTAATCTGAGGACTGATAATTCCCATCCTTTGGAGGGGTGGCGAAAATTCAAAGAATTTTTGACGGGGTGGTTAAAAGAGAGTGATATAAAATGACAATTTTTAAGTTTCGCAGAAAGAATAAGAATGAATATCTTTGCAGTCCAAATATTCAGAAAATGTTTTCAAAAATAATAGTACACAGAGTCGGAAATAAGATCAACGGAGATTCGCTGACACTTTCCCAGGAGGAGTTGAAGTTGGAAGAAGGAATGGCAGAAATGCTTGAAGATTACTTTTTAGGATCCTTCAAATCAGAAGAAACTTTTCATTTTTACAGTGACACCTATCTGGTGAATAATCCGGTGTACAGTGCTGTTTCTGAAATTTTTGATGATAAATCCAAATTTATCTGGGAATCCGAGAACATTGCCAAACATCTTTTTGAAGCTGCAGAAAACCCAAGGGTTCAGAGCGGTGAACTTTTCATCGTACTTTTTGAAGATGAAAGCGACCGTCCGGACAGGGTGGATAAAATCGGTATTTTTAAAACAGAAAAGAGAGAATCTTTCCTGAAAATCAATCCTGCTGAAGAAACATTTGATATTGAAAAAGATCAGGGAATCGGGTTATCTAAAATTGATAAGGCTGCTTTGATCTACAACAATAATAAAGAAACCGGATATGTACTTTCCGTGGTTGACAACAATAAAAACGGAGATATGTATTACTGGTTCGAAGATTTTCTGAAAGTAAAACAGCGTGATGATGAATATTTCCACACGCAGGAAGCTTTGATGGTGTATAAAGATTATATTACCAAACAGCTTCCTCAGGAATTTGAAGTTTCCAAAGCAGACCAGGCAGATTTCCTGAACAAGTCTATCAATTTCTTCAAAGAAAAAGAAGAATTCAAGCTGGATGAATTTGCCAATGAAGTCTTGGGAGATGAGCATGTGATTGAAAGTTTTGTAAACTTTAAAACAGACTACGAACAGGACATGCAGGTAAATATTGCTGAAGAGTTCCCGATCAGTGAAGCAGCTGTAAAAAAGACGCAGAGACACTTTAAAAGTATCATTAAATTAGATAAAAACTTCCATATCTACATCCACGGAGACCGGCAGAAAATCGAAATGGGTGAGGATGATAAGGGAAAATATTACAGACTTTATTTCGAAAAAGAGGTATAAAAAGAAATCTCCCATTCATAATAATATCATAACTTTATTCCTGATTACAAAATAACAGTTATGAAATTGATGATCATTTTCTGGGGAGCTTTTCTCTTCTTTTTCTGTGTTCCTTTTCCAATTTTCATTTACATGATGACAGAGGAGCTGGCAACAGAACCGAGAAATTCATTAGCGGTGAGCTATGGGTATCTCGGTTTTTCTTTGTTAATATGGGGATATGTGATTATTTTCTTTATCAATAAGCTTTTCATAACAACTTTTAAAGAGAAAAATACGATCCGGTCCATTGTACAGAATGGAATTCCAAGAGAAGCCAAAATTATTGATTATAAGCTTCTGAAATACATTCCTAAAAAAAACATGAATCTCATTCAGGTCGGGCTTTCATTTCCCAATCTCAGCAATACGCTGATAGAACATGAAATGATGTTTCATGATTCCAGACCGCAGGAGAAAAGATTTGATGTAGGAAACAAAATCAAAGTACTGCTGAATCCTAAGGTATCACAGGAACCTTATTTTATTTTAAGTGACCAGAAAGTGGGATTCAATACATCAGGAATGATTTTAAGAATCGTATTTCTTGTATTATTGATGGCTTATGTTATTGGCATATACTCTTATTTCTATTGGCGAGAATCTTTTGATTTCGGCTGGAGGTTTCTGACATTCATGCACCCGATTATTTTCAGCGGGGTGATGACCATTATTTATGTCCTGGTTTTTCAGCTTATTTTCGGGAAGTTTTTAAAAAATACAAAAGAAGAACGTATTCTTTTTTCAGGAAGAAATGCTGAAGCCAATATTATCAGTGTAAGCCAGACAGGCCTTACAGTGAACGATCAGCCACAAATCATGTTTCAGGTAAGTTTCAAGGATTTCAGAGGGACTGAACATATTGCTGTTTATAAGAAAATTGTGAGTCTTTTAAAGCTTTCTTCCATTCCTCAACAAGGAACTATTGAGATCATGTATGATGAAAATGATCCGAAGAAGATTATGATTCCCAGAGGGTTGTAGAGAGTAAAAGACAAAACAGCAAAAAGCAAAAACGCTAAATCTGATAATAATACATCAGAATAATTACATGTTTTCAGACTTTAGATGTAAAGTCTCTGTTTGACATTGACCATTTAACATATAAAAAAATATTCAGATGAATTTTTTTAATGAATGCATTTTGTTTAAGTAACAGGATAAAAATCAATTCAATTTTATACAGAAATTTTTAAGTAAAAAATATGTTTTTATCAGATAAACAATTATTTAACATAATGAAAAATATCCTTCAGATGTGAGTTAGTTGTATATATTTGAGACTTAATTTAAAAAACATATTTTATGAAAAAAATTAAAAAATTGACTCGTGAAGACCTTAAAACTGTAAAGGCAGGTCAAGTTTGGTATGCTGAAACTTCTTGTGGAGTAAAAGCTACAACTACTCAAGATTGGACCGCTGAGCAAGCAAATGCTTGGATTGATGCTCTTGAAACAAATTATTGTAAGCCAGCTTCTCACTATGGACCTAGTAATAATCTAGCCTAATTAATGTAAATGCACTTATAGTAATAGTTAATACTATAAGTGCAATTTATAAAAAAAAATCTCTTATGCATTACCATAAAAAACTAATACAAATATTCATTTTATTTTATAGTGTTTTATTTTATACACAATCATACAAACAGGATACTCTGCGTGGGGAATTTACCTATCAATTAAAAGCAAAATTCGATACACGGACTGATTATCGGCATGAAGAACAATTCTCATTACAGATAGGAGATAACCGTGCATTTTTTGCAAGTGTTATATCGCTAAAAGGTGATTCGGTAATGGCCACTTCAGGAACAAGTACAAAGAATGCTGATGGCAGTATAACTCTTGGCTGGAAAAAAGGGGTAGTGATTCCAAAAACAGGTTTATCTTTTGCCATAATTCAATCCAACGAAAATATACAATATTTTAGATCAGCTGGAATGTCTTTACTTACCTATAAAGAACCAATAATAAAGAACTGGAGGCTTGTGGATGAGACCAAAGTAATCAATACAATTATTTGTAAAAAAGCAGAAGTTACTTTTAAAGGTCGGAACTGGATAGCATGGTATGCTCCCGAAATTCCGTTGCCTTACGGTCCATATAAATTTAGCGGATTACCAGGACTGATTGTTAAAATAACAGATGATAAAGGAGATTTTGATTTTGAATTGGTAAAATCTATACCTGCATCTAAATTAAATGGTAAATTAATTACCATTAAAAAGAGCAGATATACAGATGCTATAGAAACCACACAACAAAAATTAAAACAAGCAGTTAGAAATAATGAAGCCAATGCCGCTGCTGTACTCGCAAGTTATGGAACAACCATTATACAAGGTCAAGAAATAATAAGGCAAAGACAAAAAGAACGGGAAGAAAATAAAAAATACGAAAACCCATTAGAATTAGAAAAAGATTAGTAACAGCTAATCTTTTTTTCGTTTGCTAATATCTATTCGTTTTTTTACCTTATTCATTATCTTTGTCTTCTTAGCTAAATCATATGAAAACAAAAATTGTCGATCTGACAAAGCCTATCCAATACAATGCAGGAGATCCGTGGTTTATGCGGGTGAAAATTAAACATAAAGCACATAGAAAATCACATTGGCTCATTCGTCTGGCATTAAAACTTCCATCAAGACTTTTTCCTAAAAACTGGACAGGCTGGGCTGATGACACGATCAAAAATATGGGGCTTCATGCTACAACACATATTGATGCTCCCTGGCATTATGGCCCTGTAGTGGAAGGAAAGCCTGCTAAAACGATAGACCAGATTCCACTGGAATGGTGCTACGGAGATGGAATTGTGATTGATTGTTCGCATAAAGAAGATTTTGTTGCTATCACTGTTGAGGATTTGAAAAAAGATCTCGATAAAAACGGAATTACCATTCAGGAAGGAAATATTGTTCTGATCAGAACGGATCGTGACAAAATGATGGGCACTCCGGATTTTGTGGAAAAAGGAACGGGAATGAGCAAAGAAGCTACAGAATGGCTGATTGACCAGGGTGTAAAAGTAATGGGAATTGATCAGTGGGGCTGGGATCTTCCTCTGAAATATATGGCTCAGAAAGCGAAAGTACTCAATGATCCTGAATTCTTCTGGGAAGGTCATCGTGTAGGAATCGAAAAAGAATATTTACACATCGAACAGCTTACAAATCTCAGTGCATTACCTCCATCCGGATTTAAAATCTGTGTATTTCCGTTAAAAATTGTTGGCGGCTCTGCAGCTCCGGCGAGAGTGGTGGCGATGATGGATGCATAAAAAGAAAAAATCATCTCTGACAAAAAATAAAAAGGGCGAATTTGAAGATTCAAATTCGCCCTTTTAAATGTAGCATCCTTATTTTCTCGGGTTAATTCTTCTTTCTGAAAAACAAGGCCCTGTTATATTCAAAATTCATTCTGGCAATATTCAGGACAGAAATTCCCTGAGGACATTCTACTTCACAGGCTTCTGTATTGGAGCAGTGCCCGAATAATTCCGTATCCATTTGGGTTACCATATCCAGTACTCTTTTGCTTCGCTCTTCTTTTCCCTGAGGAAGGAGTGCCATGTGAGTGATTTTTGCAGAGGTAAATAAAGCTGCACTTCCATTTTTACAAGTGGCAACACAAGCTCCACATCCGATACACGCAGCAGAATCAAAAGCTTCCTCAGCCGTCTGGTGAGTCATGGGAATTGCTGTGGCATCAGGAGCCTGGCCTGTATTCACAGATACAAAACCTCCCGAAGATATAATTCTGTCAAAAGCAGAACGGTCTACTTTTAAATCTTTCTTCACCGGAAATGCTTCAGCACGGAATGGCTCTATCAGAATCGTTTCCCCATCTTTAAAGGACCTTAAGTGAAGCTGGCAGGTGGTTGTATTTTTCAAAGGACCATGGGCAATACCATTAATCATCATCCCGCATTGTCCGCAGATTCCTTCACGGCAGTCGTGGTCAAACTCAACGGGTTCATCACCCTCAATAATCAGTTTTTCATTTAAAGTGTCCAGCATTTCTAAGAAAGACATGTGTGGATTCAACCCTTTAAGGTCGTAAGGAACCAGTTTTCCTTCACTTTTTCTGTCTTTCTGTCTCCATATCTTAAGATGTAAATCCATAATTTTCTGTTTTTATTTGTAACTTCTTACAGTTGGCTGAATTTCTTCAAAGATTAAAGGTTCCTTAATTAGTTCAGGTTCACCATTTTCACCTTTCCAGGCCCAGGTAGAAATAAATTGGTATTCTGCATCATTTCTCATGGCTTCTCCGTCCGGAGTCTGGAATTCTTCTCTGAAGTGAGCACCACAGGATTCGTTACGGGTTAATGCATCGTAGCACATCAGTTCTCCGATTTCGAAATAATCGGCTACACGGCCTGCTTTTTCCAGTTCGGTATTCATTTTATCTCCCTGTCCGGAAACTCTTACGTCTTTGTAGAATTCCTGTTTCAGTTTTCGGATTTTCTGAATGGCGTATTTCAGTCCTTCTTCATTTCTGGCCAGTCCGCAATAATCATACAGGAGTTTTCCTAATGTTTTGTGGAAATAATCAACGGTTTTGGTTCCTTTGATATTGATGAAGCCATTAATTTGATCTTTAACGGCCTTTTCAGCCTGTTCAAATTCAGGAGTATCCGGTGAAATTTTTCCGGTGTGAATTTCATCCGCAAGATAATTGGCAATGGTGTAAGGCGCAATGAAATATCCGTCAACTGAGGCCTGCAGAAGTGAGTTGGCACCTAATCTGTTGGCTCCGTGATCGGCAAAATTAGCTTCACCTAAAGCAAACAATCCCGGAACAGTAGTCATCAGTTCATAATCTACCCAAAGGCCGCCCATTGAGAAGTGCGCAGAAGGGGAGATCATCATAGGTTCTTTGTACGCATCATATCCTGTTATTTTAAGATACATATCGAATAAGTTTCCATATTTTTCTTTAATCTTATCTTTTCCCTGTTCCTGTATTGCTTTGGAAAAATCAAGATATACTGCATTTTTCAAAGGTCCGATTCCGAAACCTGCATCAATTCTTTCCTTGGCTGCACGGGAAGAAATATCTCTTGGAGCAAGGTTTCCGAAAGCCGGATATCTTCTTTCAAGATAATAATCCCTTTCATTTTCCGGAATGTCATTGGGTTGTCTTGTTTCCCCTTCTTTTAATGGAACCCAGATTCGGCCGTCATTACGTAATGATTCAGACATTAAGGTCAGTTTAGACTGATAATCTCCGGATTGAGGAAGGGAAGTAGGGTGTACCTGAATCCAGCTTGGGGAAGCCATTAAAGCTCCTTTTTTATGGGCTCTCCAGATGGCAGAGCCATTACATCCCATGGCAAGGGTAGACAGATAATAAATTTTTCCGTAACCTCCGGTTGCCAATATTACAGCGTGTGCTGCATGTCTTTCAATATCTCCCGTGTCTAAATTCCTTACGATAATTCCTCTGGCTTTGCCGTCAACAGTCACCAGATCCAGCATTTCATGTCTTGAAAATAATTGAACGGAACCTTTTCCAACCTGTCGCATTAAAGCCTGATAAGCTCCCAGAAGAAGCTGCTGCCCCGTTTGCCCTCTCGCATAGAAAGTACGGCTTACCTGAACTCCTCCGAAGGATCGGTTGTTCAGATATCCGCCATATTCCCGCCCGAAAGGTACACCTTGTGCAACAGCCTGGTCGATGAGGTTCAGAGAACATTCTGCCATTCTGTAGACATTGGCTTCACGGGCTCTGAAGTCTCCTCCTTTCAGTGTGTCTACAAACATTCTGTAGACACTGTCGCCATCGTTTTTATAATTTTTGGCAGCATTCACGCCTCCCTGTGCTGCCACAGAGTGTGCCCTCCTCGGGCTGTCCTGGAAACAGAATGATTTGACATTATATCCCATTTCTCCCAGAGAAGCAGCAATTGAGCTACCCGCCAGACCTGTTCCAACAACAATGACATCCAGTTTTTTACGATTGGCAGGATTAACGAGTCTTGCTTTCTTTTTATAATTTTCCCATTTATGTTCCAATGGGCCTTGTGGTATTTTTGAATCTAAAATCATGACCGTTCTGTTTAATGATAAGTAAAGAATACATAAATTGGCATCAATGCAAAGCCTGCACAGATAATAATTGAATAAGCAATTCCTATCGTTTTGAACCAATGTACAAACTTAGGATGATATAATCCCAGGGTTCTTACAGCACTGTGTATTCCATGAATCAGGTGATAACACAAAGCGATCATTGATACAACATAAATGATAACGTACCACCATTCTTTAAAGACATTCACTACCAGAATGTAGAGGTCTTTATTTCCGTTCTCATCCAAAGAAGGATTTCCGAATTTGTAGATATACCAGAAGTTCTGGAAATGGATCACCAGGAAAATCAGAATTAATGTTCCCAGGATTCCCATATTTCTGGAAGCCCACTTGCTAGCTCTTCCACGTCTGTCCGTTTGATAATCGCCTCCTGATTTTTTATTTTTTAAAGTAATCATCAGTCCGTCTACTGCGTGCAGAATAATACTGGCATATAAAACGTAAGAGACTATTTTGATAATGATATTTCCTGATAAAAAATGCGAATAAGCATTAAACTGCAGGTGCGCTTGTTCTTGTGGAAGAAAAAGCTGAAGATTTCCAAGGAAATGAATCAACAGGAAGAATCCCAGAAAGAGTCCTGTAAGGCACATCAGCATTTTTCTTGACAGTGTTGATAACATATTTTTGATTTATTGGTTAATAATATCCTAAGACTTTCATCCACAATCCTCCTACAACCATATAAATGATCAATAGAACGATTCCAATTTCAAGACCTCTGAGCCACCAGACTTTCAGGTCAACATATCCGCTTCCGAAGAATACCGGTGCAGGACCGTGGCCGTAATGAGTAAGTACCCCGTAAATTGAACCCATGAAACCAAGCATCATTGCCAGCAGCATTGGTGGGATTCCTAAAGAAACACCGACACCCAGCAAGGCAGCATACATAGCCGCTACGTGAGCAGTAGCACTGGCAAAAATATAGTGACTGAAGAAATATACTACAATAATAACCGGGAAAGCTACCTGCCAGCTCAAACCTCCAATCTGTACTTTGATAAGATTACTGAACCATCCAATGAACCCCAACTCATTTAAAGAGCTTGCCATCATCACCAGTACAGCGAACCAAACGATCGTATCCCAAGCTCCTTTTTCACCTTTTACATCTTCCCAGGTTAATACTGAGGTTAGTAGTAATAATGTTAATCCGATAAAGGCTGTAGTAGTAGCATCAATAGAAAGTGCTCCTCCAAATATCCAAAGGGCTAACAGAATGAAGAATGCCAGCAGCATCAGCCATTCATTTCTTGAGATAGGCCCCATTTCTTTTAATTTCTGAGCTGCCATTTTAGGAGCATCACCCGTTTTTTTCAATTCAGGCGGATATAATTTATACAATACCAAAGGAACGATAAAGAATGCTACTGCACCCGGAATAAAACCTGCTGCTGCCCATGACATCCAGGTAATATCAATACCAAGGTTGGCTGCAAACTTCTGACACATCGGGTTACTGGCTGTCCCGGTAAGGAACATAGAAGAAGCGATCAGGTTCATGTAATAACTGTTCAAAGTCAGGAATGACCCTAGCTTTCTATGGGTTTCCGGCTTTTCAGGAACAGAATCAAAGCTTATCGCCATAGATTTCATGATAGGATAAATAATCCCACCACCTCTTGCAGTATTACTCGGAATAGCAGGCGCAAGACAAACGTCGGCAAGTCCTAACCCGTAAGCCAGTCCCAGTGAGCTTTTTCCAAAAACTCTGATGAATAAAAAGGCAATACGGTTTCCCAATCCGGTTTTGATAAATCCTCTGGCAATAAAGAATGAAATCCCGATCAGCCAGATTACTTTGTCTCCAAAACCGGAAAGCGCTTTGGTAATGGATTTTCCTGCGTCTCCCGGAGCTACCACTTGCGTAAGGGCTGTAAAACCAATGGCCATCATACACATTGTTCCCATTGGTGCTGCCTTAAGAATGATTCCTAAAATGGTTGCCGCAAAGATGGCAAACAGATGCCAGGCATTCTCTGCAACACCTTCCGGAGCAGGAATGAACCATATGATCAACGCAACAACAAATGTGATCGCTACGTTTTTAATATTAATTTCTTTCATGATACTACTATTTAATCGTTAAAATCTACTTTGTACCTGTACAATGAATAGATTATTGTTGTATTGTGATGTATTTTCTATCTGATGTTTATAGCGGTCAAACTGAACTCCCAGCTGAATTCTTGCCCCATAATTTTTCAGGAATTCCAATCCGAACATCGGGGTGATCGTCTGTCTTGGGTTGGAAGCCATTCTGAAATTGGTATCAAGATATTCGTAACGGCAGGATAATTCGAAGGCGCTGAGGTTTTTGTGGTTGATCTCATATCTTAGGTTCGGAAGAAAATAGGCACCACGGATCAGATATTGATCTGGGTTTTCAGGACGAATTTCAGGAGCAATAGAATTGTACAGAACATGGTTGGTAGCCTGCTTAGCTTCCAGCTGCATATCAAGGCTCCATTTTGGATCAAACTGAATCAGTGAGCTCAGATCTACGCCCAGCGCATATACTTTTTTGCTGAAAACTTCCCCGATACCGCCATTCAGACCTACATTGAAATTGTATTTTTTTGATAATCCGAAAACAAGGCGGGTAGAATACTGTTTTCCGTTGTCATTATCATTAACCTGGTTTTTTCCGTTTCCGTTCACCACTGAAACCGCATATTGGAAAGGAATTTCTCCCAGCTGAAGCTGTCCTGTAGCAGACATTCCGATCTGGAAACTTGTCCAGCCCAGCTTTCCGAATTCCGTATACTGGTTAGACCAGTCTAAAGATTTAATAATATCAATAGGGTAAGTCTCTTCAATACCGAACCAGGGTCTGAACTGTCCTACAGTAATCGCTAATTTGGGATTGAAAGTATACTTCAGGTAAGCATTTTCAAGAACTCTGCTTTTGGGATCATTTTTAAAATCGGCAAGGTTGGCCAAAACTACAACTTCAGTACGTTTACTGATCTGCGCGCGAACCTGAACCCTCATGTATTTGAGCATGAAATTATTGTCAGTTCCGGAACCATCGGTGTGATGAAGTCCGTTTACGTCTACATCTTTACTCATCCCAACAAGGTAACGTGCCTGAAAAAGACCTTTGATCTGCAACTGCGGATATTTAACATCATTTTTTTCCTGTAGAGCAGAGGTGGTCTTAAGAGAATCCTGATTTTGTGCATAAGCAGATAACCCACAGGCCAGCATACACAGAATCAGGCTTTTCTTTTTAATCGAAAAAAAGGCCATATCTATTTTGTTTTTTTAATTGTGAATTTTATTTTACCACATGTATCTGATGCATTTTGAATGATCATACATTCACTCATAGTGCGGAATACTTAGGTCTTCATCTGCAGGGACCAGATTTACTTAAGCATAAGTAGTTTGTGGTGAAATATCTATTTTAATCCTAAGAATGTGAACGGAGCAGATTCTTTAAATTCTGCATTGGATTTTCCGTTGTAGGTGCGGTAATTACTAAGATCCAGTTTCATTACTTTACCTTTTGGACTTAAATCAAATTCTTTAAGATCTACCCAAAAAGTGTTTGGAGTAAAGACTGTTTCAAAATAATACACAAGGTTTTTCTGATCAGAAACAGAACGCCATCTTGTAGAAGAAATATTAGGCTCTGTGGCAGAAGTGATCCCGTAAGGAACAGAGCAGTTTCTGATTACGCTGAAAACACTGGCTACTGCTGTGCGGGTATCTGCAGTCTGAGGAATCGCGTTGATATAGTAAGAAGCTCTTACGAAGCGGTCTGCTGCCCGGTTGGTTCCCGGAAGCATAACGGTCCCCGGAATACCTTTCCAGTAATTGTTAAGGGCAAGCTGCTCCTCAAAAATAGGAGAATTGGTCATTACCGTGTAAGACGGGTCATGATGAATGACAAGCTTTCCGTCAATATATTCAAATACTGCATTGTCTCCTGAAGCATCCGAAATGGAAAGATGGACGGTTGTAAATCTTTCAGTTCCCGGAATATAATCACTAACAATTACGAAAGGCTCTTTGCGTGAAAATTCTACGGCTTCTTTTACTGTAGCGAAATTATCAAGATAATATTGTGCCCATAATGAAATGGCAATACCTTTTTTACTACCTTTTCCATCAAATTTAGGATATTGAGATTCTCCCAGCCAAAGCAGGTTGGCAACCAGCCCTTTTTCGTTCATGCCGTCAGCTGAAGCAATATCCCATGAAGAGCTTACAAGGCTTCCATATTTGGCGGTCCATTTCACAGATTTAGAGCCTACCAGTCCATTTCGTTCTATCCCTTTTGGGAGAACCCAGAGATTGACAGGGATTTCGTCACGCCAGTCCATGGAACGGGCTGTAATAACGGTATTCTGGGGACCTTTGTACACTACTCTTGTACATGCTTCAGAAGGATTCCATAATCCTATAGAAAGGATCAGAGAAAATAAAATTAATGGGAACTTTTTCATAATAGTATTATTTGAATTTAAATTTTATATTGAATTTGTTGTGAATAATTCAATGTATTTTAATCATATTCATTATTTAGTGATATAAATTTAGCAAAATTTGTTTAAATAAAGTAATCATTTGGATTAATAATATGTAATTTATGTTATGAATCATGGTTAAAGAATGATAATTGGATAGTTTAATTTTTTTTTGTATATTTTAATGATATGATATAAAAGGGATGAAAAAATAAAGAATGTTTTAATGTTTTTTTTCTTCTGTATTTTCACTGTTTTGTGTTGTAAAGTGTTGGTATTGTGTGTTTTAAAATTAGATACCACAAAATAGAAAGCTGTTCAGAAAAATCGTTATATTTGATTAACAGACTGAAAAGATATATGAGTTTTATAGAATGCCATGAAGAGCCTATCCATATTCCGGGTTCTATACAAAGTTTTGGCTATTTGATTGGCATTGACGCAGAGTTCCGTACCATTACTTTTTTTAGCAGGAATATTTCGGATCTATTTAAAATTGAGCGCTCAGAGGAGCTGTTCGGAAGAAAGATTACTGACTTTCCGGAAAGTTTTCAGGGCATTATTGATTCAGAAATCTATACTTCACTGGATAAGTTTACCAGACGTAAGAATGAAACTTATTTCGATAAGATTTTTATTAATGGTACAGAATATCATTTCTCTGTTTTCAGAAGTGAACTTTATATTTTTCTGGAGTTCGAAGAGGTTATCATTAATCCCAATAAACGAATTTCCAATAAATATGATAACTTTTACATCATCGATAATGAAAAGGAACTCTGGAACCATCTTCTGGAAACTCTTTCAAAGGTGGTGAATTATGATCGTATGATGGTCTATAAATTCATGATGGACGGTTCCGGAAAAGTAATCGCAGAAAAGAAAAACGAAAATATGGAAAGCTTTCTGGGGCTTCATTACCCGGAGTCTGATATTCCGAAACAGGCCCGCGATCTTTATCTGAAAAAAAGAAAAAGAATCTTCAGCAATGTATATGCGGATACGGTTCCTATTTTAAGCAGAAGCCCTGAAAATATTGATCTTACTTACTCCGCATCCAGGGGAATGTCACCGGTTCATGCACAGTATCTGAAAAATTCGGGAGTGGCGTCCAGCTTCAGTGTTTCCATTATTATTGATGATCATCTCTGGGGCCTGGTAACCTGCCAGAATGTTGAAGCTAAACATATTGATCTTGAAGATAGAGTACAGGCCGGAATTTTTACGGCTCTGGCAGCGAATGCCTATTCTTCTTTTAAATCAAAAAACGAACTGAATTACCGGTTGGAACTCAATGAGAGAATGTCTCAGCTGAAAACGGAATTTTTAAAGCATAACAATCTCTTTGATTCTCTTATTGAATGTAAAAAAGAAATCAGAAACTTACCGGAAGCTGATGGTCTTGCCATTGTTTCTGATGAAAATATAATAACAGACGGAAGTACTCCTGATCATGAAAATATTGGACGAGTTGCAGCATGGGCTCTTAGTAATACCAATGAACGTATTTATGTGAGCCGAAACTTCCTTAAAGATTATGGCAAAGAACTTGAACTGACTGAAAATGCAGCAGGAATTGCCATCTATTTTATTGAAAGGGATAAAAATGAAATGCTGATCTGGTTCAGAAAAGAGTTTGATGAACATATCAACTGGGCAGGAAATCCGGAGAAGAAAGTAAGTGTGTTTTCTCAGAACGGAGAGGAAAGACAAATGATATCTCCCAGAACTTCATTCCGCATTTTTACAGAAAATATCAAAGGGCATTCAAAAAGATGGAATTCCAGAAATGTAAGTGCAGTACAGGCTGTAAGGGATCTGATCTTAGAAACTTCCCATAAAAATTACAATGCGATTAAAAGGCTTAATGATGAGCTTAAAAAAGTAAATGAGGAACTTGACAGTTTTTCATACACTATTTCTCATGACCTGGGAACACCTCTCACCGTGATGAAACTGAATGCACAAATGCTTCTGGGAAATCTTGCTGATAATTCTGAAAAAAGTAAAGCCAAGATCAATGCAATTATTGAAGAAATTGATAATATGGCTGAAATGATGCATGACGTCCTGCAGCTGAGCCGTGCCAAGCACAGCGAAATTCAGCTTGAAAGTCTGAAAACAACGTATACTATTGAGAAGATATCTGAAAATGCCAAGATGACCTACGGAAGTGCCAACAGTGAGATTATCATCAAAGAGTGTCCGGATGTACTGGCTGATAAGACAATGCTTCATCAGGTGTTTCTGAACATCATCAACAATGCTGTGAAATATTCTTCCCATAAAGATCTTCCAAAAGTAGAAATTGAAGGGATAGAAGACGGGCAAACCATTATTTACAGGATCTCAGACAACGGTATTGGTATTCCTGTGGAGGAAAAACATAAAATGTTTAAAATCTTTAACAGGATGGATAATGCCAAAAAATTCAAAGGAAACGGAGTGGGACTATCTATTGTGCACCGCATTATGCAAAGACTTGGAGGAAATGTTGATTTTGAGAGTAATAATGAGGGGACTTCATTTATTTTAACGTTCAAAAAGCCTTACATTTGAGAAACTTTTAAAACGTTATTTATGGTATCAGAATATCTTAAACAGAATACAGCAGAGTATCACGATGCAGCAGAAAAACTTTTTAATTCTGAGAAGATTTTCAACAAAACCTTCACTTTAGAGGATTATAAAAAAATCATCCATACCAATTACCTGATGCTTCTTCACAGTGAAGATAAAATATTCAGCAGCCTTTCTGACAAGTATACAGAAAAACTTCAGCTTGACGCAAGAAAGAAGCTTTCCCTTATTGAAAAAGACCTGAAAAGCCTTTCTATTGAAAATCAGGAAGTTTTTCAACCTCTGGATTTTAATAATGAGCATGAAGCGCTTGGAGCAATGTACGTGATTGAAGGTTCTACCCTTGGTGGAAATGTGATTGCAAAGCAGCTTTCTAAAACAGAAGGTTTCGATGAGGTTACCTTCAACTTTTTCGGATGTTATCAGGAAAATACAGGATCAATGTGGAAAAGCTTCAAGGAAGTTCTGGATACAGAAGTCGCTGAAAAAAACTACCATGAAGTGCTTTCCGGTGCGAAAAAACTATATACGTTTTTACTGAACGTCAACTAATTTATTTTAAATCTAATTAAATTCCTGAAAAATTGCGCAATTTTTCAGGAATTGTTAAATTTGGGGAGTTTCAAATTAAAATTTAACTAACAAAAAAATAATTTAAAAAGTAACAATATGAAAGTAACTGTAGTAGGTGCAGGCGCTGTAGGAGCAAGCTGTGCAGAATACATCGCGATGAAGAACTTCTGTTCAGAAGTAGTTTTGGTAGACATTAAAGAGGGGTTTGCTGAAGGGAAAGCAATGGATTTGATGCAGACAGCATCTCTTAACGGATTTGATACAAAAATTACGGGTACAACAGGAGATTACAGCAAAACTGCAGGTTCTCATGTAGCAGTAATCACTTCAGGAATTCCTAGAAAGCCTGGAATGACAAGAGAAGAATTGATCGGTATCAATGCTGGTATCGTGAAAGAAGTTACTGAAAACTTAGTAAAACACTCTCCGGAAGTAATCATCATCGTGGTTTCTAACCCAATGGATACTATGGCTTACCTTGTTCACAAAACTTCAGGTCTTCCTAAGCACAAAATCATCGGAATGGGTGGTGCATTAGACTCTGCAAGATTCAAATACAGATTGGCTGAAGCTTTAGAAGCTCCGATTTCTGATGTTGACGGAATGGTAATCGCTGCTCACAGTGATACAGGTATGCTTCCATTATTGAGCAAAGCAACAAGAAACGGAGTTCCTGTAACTGAGTTCTTAAGTGATGAGCAACAAAAATATGTCATCGAAGAAACGAAAGTAGGTGGTGCTACGCTTACCAAATTATTAGGAACTTCAGCTTGGTATGCTCCAGGTGCTGCTGTTTCTGTAATGGTTCAGGCCATTGCATGTGACCAGAAGAAAATGATTCCTTGTTCTTTAATGCTTGAAGGAGAGTACGGACAAAATGATATCTGCTTAGGTGTTCCTGCGATTATCGGAGCGAATGGAGTAGAATCAATCGTAAATGTAACTTTAACTGCTGAAGAGCAATTGAAATTCGCTGAAGCTGCTAACGCGGTAAGAGAAGTGAATGGAGATTTGAAATTTTAATGATTACCAGCTTTTAAGCAGGGAATTAAAATAAATATAATCCGGCTGTTTCAATTTTGAAACAGCCGGATTTTTTTATGAATGTTTGAATGGTGGAAGTTTTTGGCGCGGCCGGTGGCCGCGCCGAAAACTTTTCATAAAAATAAACAACTGTTATTACTTCGTTGTTTTCCCTTTTGCTGGCGCGAGCGTCCCTCTCGTGTCCACAATCATGAATTAACATCTATTTCAAGAATCTCATCATAATCATCACAATAATTCCTGGCACTACTGTGTTTCCATTCCCAAGGCTCCATGACAAAGCCCGCCTTCACAGGGTTTTGATGAACGTAATTTAGTTTTTGCTCAAATACTTTCAACGTCCATATTTCTATTGGATTATTATTCTGCTGCCAAAACTGGTATTTTTTTATATTAGAATTTTGGCTTCCTGCTTTTTTGAACATCCACAATAACCATTCTTTTCTGCTTTCCTGATTATTTTCTTCTATGGCCTTAAGCAACTTTTTAGCAGTAAAACCCTTAAAATCTCTTATTAATTCTGAAGGTTGACCTTTTTCTGATCTGAAAATTAAATGTATATGACTGGGCATGATACAATATCCGAAAATAGTCATTCCTTTATTCTTTCTACAATAATTTAATGCTTCAATAATGATATTGAAATATTCAATTCTTGTAAAAATATCAATCCAAAATACCGTAGCAAAGCTTATAAAATATGCTCCTTCTTTTTCATGAAATTTGTGTTTTCTGCTCATAATCTAAAAGTAATAAAAACTCACATTATTATTTTTAGAAATTAAATTTTTAAAAATAAATTATTGTGGGGGAGACGCTCGCGCCAGCGTAGGGAAAGTTTTTGGCGCGGCCGGAGGCCGCGCCAAAAACTGATTATAAAAATAAACAGCTGCTATTACTTCGTTGTTTTTACGAAATAAATAACAGCCTTCACAAATTCTTTATTTTTTTCGTAGTACAAAAGATGTCCGCCAACAATAGGAACTACTTTTTGATTGGGAAACCGGAAGGTTTTATAATGCTGAGTTCCGACTGCTTTATCATTTTTTCCGGTAATGATAAGTACCGGAACACGAATGTCTCTGGTGATGGGTGCATAATCGGCATAATATTCCGGGAATTCTTTGGGTTTTGAGATCACTGCCATTCCAAAGTCGATGATGCGGGGATGAAGAGAATCTATTTTATCAGACTTTTTTATGGTTTCAATATCTTCGGTCAGGAATTTATATCCGATTCTTTTCTTTCTTAAAGCGCTGCTGACTTTTGAAAGCTCTGAAGAAAGATTGTCTTTAGGAATCACTCTGTTTTTTAACTGTAAAAGGCTGTTTCCGTATTCAATCTGTTCTTTCACAGATTCATCATTCAGAAAATGAAGGGTAACGTTCGCAAGAATGAGTCCTTTGGTATACTCTGGATATTTTTTTGCATAATTGACTGCTATGATTCCGCCAAAGGAATGAGCCAGCAAGAATACCTTTTTCAATTTCAGATGCTGTCTCAATTCTTCAATATCCTGAATCATTTTATCAAGATGATAGTTGTCCGATGTGCCGGATTTTCCGGAACCCCGCTGATCCATATAGATCATCCGTAAGTTTTTTTCCAGATTATTTCCACCCATCAGCTCAAAAGATGGATATCCCTGTCCGGGACCACCTGGAATATAAATACAAGCTTCTCCTTTTCCGGAGACTTTATATTTGATCTTTACGTGATCTGAGGTTTCAAAGAACCCTGCTGATGGCCTATTCTGAGCGGAAACGACAGTCAGGAAAGTGAGAAAAAAGAGTAGGATAGCAATTGTTTTCATACTATTATAACAATTGTAAGGGGTTATTTATTACTAAAATAGCCAATTATCTTCCTTTGCTTTATCACCTCTTAATTCTTATGGTATTAAAGTTCTGCAATCTTTTCAAACAATTCAGGGTAGCAGGTGACTAATCCACTTTCGTCCACCGAAATTTCAGCCTTAAAATCGGTTTCGATATTTTCATACAGGTATTTATTAACAGCTGTCCGGGTATATTGTTGTTGAACAGGTCTGATCTCATGTTTTAACACGTCAATGTACAGAACATCAATTTTTTGAGAATCCCTCTCAGGAAGTTTTAAATTGTTGATTGGTAGAGTGTTGGTGAACGGAGTGAGCGAAATGTCTATGAAATTGAAATAATCAAATTCAGGATTTACAACACCATTGATTTCCCATTGACCTTGATTTCTTTTACCCAAAGAAGTTCTTTTAATTGTATTGACCTCGGATTCGATCAGAAAATCCTGAACGATCCAGTTTTTATCAGAATGGATTTTATACTCTACATTGTATATTTTATCTTCAATACAACCGATGATTTTTGATTCTATAGTGTAATTTTTATCATCGGATAATAAATTGAAATATTCAAGGGACTGATAATAGATTCCTTTCCAGATTAATGTCTTCATAATGATATTCTTTGATGTATTATTAAGAGATGCAAGTTAATGAATGCTATGGCTGATTGCAAAAAAAGAGCGGTAAACACCGCTCTTCCAAAATTTTATCTAACAAAATGCATTTACATATAAACACATCCACATCCTGTTTCCCATTCCTGGCACAGGCGCATTGGCTCATTACATCCGGGATTACTGCCACCACCCGAAACTCTGTAACAGGTACCATCACTGCAATAGTAGGAACCTATTGTCGGAGGGCAGTTGCCATCCAGATCACATAAAGCATAGGGAGTGTCACCACCACTGATCAGCACCAGCTGATTTCTCTT
This sequence comes from Chryseobacterium sp. AG844, assembly GCF_003182335.1. Taxonomy (NCBI): domain Bacteria; kingdom Pseudomonadati; phylum Bacteroidota; class Flavobacteriia; order Flavobacteriales; family Weeksellaceae; genus Chryseobacterium; species Chryseobacterium sp. AG844. Next base: position 26,216 of record NZ_QGTV01000025.1, read on the forward strand.
TAGTTTTTTAAGGTTTTTCATAGTAATTATTTTTAATTTGTTGATTACTAATGTATAAAAATTTTAACACACCAGCAAGTGTTTTAATGAATAGGATGAAATTACTCTATATCCAAAGTCATGAAAAGCGCAATTTCCTCTGTATTTTCATACAACCTTGTGTTGAGCCCGGTAATATTAAATCCCATTCTTCTGTAAAATTGTATCGCAGGATAATTGGTATTTTGTGTTTCCAGTTCAATAACCCTGCAATTTAATCTCCTGGCCTCTTTAATGGCATTTTTAATCAGCATGAGGCCGATTCCCTGCCGTCTGTGTTTTTCGTCAACCAGAATGTTTTCTATATAAAAACTATTGTTCCACGTTCTGTGTTCGCAGATGATCCAGCCTGCCAGCTCTTCATTGACAAAAGCACCAAAGGAATTTCCCTGTTCAATGATGGTATTCATTTCTTCAAGGTCTTCGGAAGTCGTTTCCCAGATTTTGGTATAAGGCAAAGACTTTTCCTTTATAATAAACTCAAAAGAACCTTCAAATTCAATAGAGGAGACCACATATCTTATGTCTGTTGTATATCCGTTATGTCCCCATCCTGAGCTGGGATTGGAGGACAGCTGCTGTAATTTTTTTATTTCCACCTTTACATTTTATTGCATTTCAGTACAGATTTCTACCAGATAATTGCTGGGATCTTTGATATAAGCTGTTTTTTGTCCCCATGGTTTTACCGCGATATCTTCGTAAAGAACAGACCCGTTTTTTAGTGCCTTTTCTACCAAGGCTTCCACATCATCCGTTGCAAATCCCAGTTCTATTCCAAAAGGTTTGTCTTCTTTTTTTGCAGTTAAAAAGCCCTTTTTGATATTGGAATTGGCCAGGCTCACAGAAGCAAATGAAAGACTTGTTTCCCCGGTCAGCAGTTCGCCATAATCTTTTTCAGGAGTGATGAATTTTATTTCGGAACCAAAGGTGTTTTTATAAAAATTCATGGACAGTTCTACATCTTCCACGTACAGAATAACATATTTGAATTTGATCATAAGATTGAATCTGAAAGGTTTATTTCTTGTTTACAATATATTCTTCATCTACTATCAACACTGAATGGGGTCCTTGTAAAGGATATTCCTTAAAGCTTCCGAAATGACCGAAATGAAGAGGGTATTTCCGGCTAAGCTGCCTCACTTTACGTCCAAATGAATTGATGTCAACCTTTTGCAAGGAATCTTTTTTCTGTCTGCCATTGGTGAAAAAGAGCATCAGATTACAATGATCTTTACAATCAAAATCATTATAGTAAAATACATGGAGGTTTTCTTCTCTGGAAATCCGGGTCAGGTCATCAATCAATTCTTTTTTATGCTGTAAAGGCAGATTACAATCTATTCTGGCTGCATAATTTTCTGCATTACTTTTTTTGAAGTCAGAACCCACCATCTGAATGAAGTGGTGTTCTATATTTTTGAATTCCTCCTTTTCCGGAGGATAGTTTTTGCTGGATTGAATGGCAAAAGGAAGACTTGTATCCAATAATACTGCATTTTCACGGATCAATAGCTCTTCAACCTCTTTAGCAAACTGAAAATGAAAATCAAAAAGCATATGGTCTCCAATATTGATGATGATTTGATTTTCATCGATATTCAGGTGTAAATATGTTTTCTTGAAATCTGATTTTAGTGCTTCCAGTTTAGGAATAAAGTCATCTGTATTTTCCACTTGTACCCTGGCAGTCAGTTCAGCAGGAGTATCGGCATGTCCTCCAAGTCCAGGAGAAAATTTGAAAAACTGGAAGTCATATAATTGTTCCGGAAATTTGAAATACCAGTATACGCCTAAAATCATAGAAGATTGGTTGATAATTGTACAATAATCAAAATTAAATAAAATTTCACACTCCAAAACTTTCAAAACCCTTAAATTTGTCAACAATAAAAATTTACTTGGATGCTTAGGAACATTTCAATTGCGGCAGCTACTTTATTCTCCGTAGTTACAATCAATGCACAGAAGAACAGAAATACTCAACTGGAAAGACCTAAATTAGTCGTTGGTCTGGTAGTAGACCAGATGCGTTGGGACTATTTATACCGTTTTTATGGTAAATATGGAAATGACGGTTTCAAAAGACTTTTAAATACAGGATATTCTTTGAATAATGTACATATTCCTTATGTTCCTACCGTTACAGCGTTGGGACACACATGTATCTATACAGGTTCTGTACCCGCTATTCACGGAATTGCAGGAAATGACTGGACGGATAAGGAAACAGGTAAAGGTGTTTACTGTACTGCAGATGAGAACGTTCAGCCGGTAGGTACTACCAATACAAAGACGGGAAGTCACTCTCCGAAAAACCTTTGGTCTACCACAGTAACTGACGAATTGAGACTGGCAACAAATTTCCAGGGAAAAGTAGTCGGTGTCTCTTTGAAAGACCGTGCTTCCATTCTTCCTGCAGGCCATACTCCAAACGGGGCTTTCTGGTTTGATGACAGCACAGGAAATTTCATTACCAGTACATGGTATATGAATGATCTTCCACAGTGGGTAAAATCATTCAACTCTCAGAATCTCCCTGAGAAATTAGTAGCCAATGGCTGGAATACATTACTTCCAATCAATGAATATACAGAAAGCGCACCAGACAATTCACCTTGGGAAGGCTTGTTGGGAAGTGCAAAAACACCTACTTTCCCTTACAGTAATTTAGCAAAAGATTACCAGACTAAAAAAGACAATATCCGTTATACACCTTTTGGAAATACATTGACTTTAAAACTGGCAGAAGCTTCTGTAGAAGGTGAAAAGCTGGGTGGAGATAATATTACAGACTTTTTAGCCATAAATCTGGCATCTACGGATTATGCAGGACATAAATTCGGGCCGAATTCTATTGAAGTAGAAGATGTATATATCAGATTAGATCAGGATTTAGCTGAGTTTTTCAAGTATCTTGATTCAAAAGTAGGAAAAGGCGAGTACACGGTTTTCCTTTCTGCTGACCACGGTGGAGCACACTCTGTAGGATTCCTTAAAGAACATAAAATCCCTACAGGCTTCTTTGGAGAAGATGCGGAAAAGAATCTGAACCAGAAACTGAAAGAAAAATTCGGAGCCGATAAACTGGTCAACGCCATTGATAACTATCAGGTTTATTTCGACAGAAAAGTATTGGCAGACAACAAGCTTGAATTGGATGATGTTAGAAATTTCGCTATAAAGGAAATTGAGAAAGATCCTACCGTTTTATATGTTGTTTCTGTGGACAAAATTCAGGAGTCAAGCATTCCAGAGCCAATCAAACAAAGAATTATTAACGGGATCAACAGACAGAGAAGCGGAGATATTCAGTTAATTTCTCACGATTCTATGCTTCCGCCATATTCTAAAACAGGAACTACACACAGTGTTTGGAATTCTTACGATTCTCATATTCCACTGATCTTTATGGGGTGGGGAGTGAAGCAGGGAGAAAGCAATAAAGAATATCACATGACGGATATTGCACCTACAGTATCTTCTTTATTGAAAATTCAATTCCCAAGTGGAAATGTAGGAAACCCGATTACTGAAGTTATTGGTAGATAAATGAATGGTTCACTGAACATTTTATTGATAAATTAAACAATTACAGTATAAAAAAAACATTCCAACCCGGAATGTTTTTTTGTTTTCATGGCTTAAGTTCTTCTTATCATCTGCTGTATCTCATGATGAAACTTCTTATTTTGCTTTCTGATTTTTATAATAAGATATAACAGTAGAATTATAAGAATACCTCCCAGGAAAACAGAACCTATTTTAATATAACGATCATCAGATTTTAGTTTCTCACTTTTTAAAACGGTTTCCCTGTTATGATTGTCGATCACCTGATTAATAGACTTCAGTTCATTCTGCTTTCTTTGAAAACGCATTTCCAGGTATTTTTTATTATACTGCTGATAAAGATCCTGTTGTCCTAAAGCAAGATAATTTTCAGCCAATTCCTTGTAAAGCCCTTCATTCAGAATGATATCTCCGGTATTTTTACAAAGTTCCCCGGCTTTTAGTAAGAGATCTATTGCGGCTTGATTTTCATGCTTTTGTTTGTGTATTTCAGCAATTCCTTTCAAAGCAAATGCTTCCAGACTTTTACCATAATTCTTCCGGGCATAGCTGACAGACTGTAAAAATGACTCTTGTGCTTTGTCAATCTCATTAAGGTTCAGATAACAGTATCCAATATTGTAGTATACCACACTCATATTGGAGTAAGTGGTTTTCTTTACAGGAACCTTTTCATAATTCTGTATGGAAATCAGGAACTTTTCCAAAGCAATTTCTGAATTAGACTGGCTTTTGTAAACCATTCCTCTTATCGCATAGCTTGCTGCAGTCTCACTATATTTTTCAGGATTTTTTTCAGGAATTTTTGCAATATACTGTTCAGCCTCATTCAGTGTTTCAAGACATTTGTTAAAAAGTTCCATTTGCTGATACTGGATAGCGACTGAAATGAGAACCCCGGCCTGGCTTCTGGGATCATTGGTTTTTTGTAGAAGTTCTTTTGCTTTTAAAATATATTGTAAAGATCCCTCAAAATTTCTTTTAGCAATATTGGCTGTTGAAAGCAGCATATAGAGATCAATGGAGGTTTTTATATCATGAGATTTTTTTAATAATTGTTCTCCGATTTTGATGGTGTTATCGGGGTTGTCATATATTTCAAGTTTTGCCTTTTTTATTAAGACACTATCGGGTGTCTTTTGGCCTTTCACACAATGACAAAAAACAGCCAGCAGCAGTACTATTTTTAAAATTGATTTCATAAGACTTTTGTTTTACTGATTTCCTGAATATAGGTGTTGGGAGACATGCCGGTAACAGATTTGAAAACAGTTGTAAAAGCACTGTGTGAAGAAAACCCGGAATATTCTGCAAGATAGCTCACTTTATAATTAAGAAAAGTAGAATCAGTTCTTAATAGCTGTACAATATGATTGATTCTAAGTTTATTAATGTATCCATTGAAGTTTTTTTCCTTACTGTTAATAATTTCGGAAAGGTACTTTGTATTGATTTCCAATTGAGAAGAAAGCAGCGACAGAGACATGTTTTTATTGAGAAACCTATCGGATTTTTCAAATTCTTCTAGCTTTTGGAGAATTTCATCTTCTTTTTCCTTTGATATTTTTGGCACCCCGCTATCTTTTATTGTATTTGTTTTTTTTAATAGGGTTGATTGGGTCCTTTGACTGGTCTGTTTTTCAAAGAAATCAAACTGTTTTTTTAAGTCTTTATTTTTATTTCTAATGACTAAAAAGTAAGCAAGTAAGCCTAAGATTATCAAGGATAAAACGAGGATCAAAGACCAGGAAGATCTTATAAGCAGATGTTTCTGAAATTCAATATTTTTATTCTGATTGGTTTCCACAAGCTTCACGAGATATCGTATCCCTTCTTTTGAACCGGAATCTGTTTTTGTTTTTAAATCAGTGTAAAGTTTATTGTACTGATGATATTTTGCATCATTATGTACCGCGTAATAATTACGGGACAGTGATTCGTAAATTTTAATTTTTAAATTATTAAACGGAAGATTCTCGATCAATCGAAGACCTGCCTCCAGTTTTTGAATAGAGGTTACATAATCCTGTTTCAGGAAATAGTATTGGGACAGATTCTCATAAGCCAAACCTAAAAGAAACGGCTGGTTTTTCTGAGATTCAAGATCAGCAATCACATTTTCTATAAGTGTTTTATACTCTATTGATTTATTCTGCTTCAGCAGATAAGAAGAGCGAAAAATTCTGTTTTCTATTTTTAAAATTCTGTTCTCTTCATTATGATTCCCAAGGTATTGGTTGCTTTTATCAAGATTTTGTAAGGCTTCAGGATAGTTTCTGTTGATTCCTGAGTTTAATGCCTGAAGCTGATACAATTTTGCAGTGGTGATTCTTAATGCCGGATTACTACTTTTAAGAAGCTTCTGATCATACAAGAGATGAGAAATAATTCTTTTCGATTGATTGTACAAACCCAGATTCTGATACTGATCAGCAAGATTATAACCATTGAAGACCTGCATACAATATGAAAGGTCATTGTTCTGATCACTATCTTCTTTTTGAGCAAAAATATTGACAGACTGTACATAGTCTACCTTCAGGGCAAAAGCTTGTGAAATAATATTTTGAAGTACAATTTTGTGCTCTCTGTTTTGATCACTTACAAGAATTCCCTGGGTATAACTGATGCATTCGTCGGGATTCTGATACAATTTCAGAAATGCTTTATCTGCTAGCATATTGAAGTCGGGGCCGGACTGTCCTTTGGTAATAAGGAAGCAGAAAATAAACAGTAAGATTTGAAATAATTTTTGTCCTGATAAATTGTTTTTTGTGTTTTTTTGAATAATTTCGGTAAAATCCATATTCAAAATATTGTTTTATATCTGTTTGATTATTAGTGTTTTGAAAATTAAACTCTTTTAAAATTCACGAATTATGAAAGTCAATTTCTTTTAATTGATTGAATGTTGTATTAATATTGTTTTCACCAATTCGAAACGCTAAATATAATAAAATATGAAAAATTTTTACAGAATGTCAATGAAAATATTGATAGCTTATCTTTTCCTGAAATTTGGTTTTGCAGAAGCGCAGCTTACTGTAATCGGCCTGGGAAATTATAATGTAGGCGCAGTATCGGATAATGGAGTAGTAAGCTTGCACACCAGTGCAGGAAGTATATATAAATGGAATGTTGCAGGAGGACTCGTACAGATAGGTTCTATAACAAACGGATATCCGGCTGCAGGCAGAACCATTGTTTCGAATGACGGAACCAAAATATCGTCCTCCGTTACCAATGCCGCAACAGGATTCAATGAAATATCTACCTATGATGTCGCTACGGCCACATGGGTAAACAGAGGCGGCCTTGTACCTACAGGATGGGATGGCAGCGTAAGCTCTACCTGGGGAATGTCGACTGATGGAAATACTATAGTTGGTCTTGGTTTTCTCACCGCAGCGAATGCGCATGCTGTGAAATGGGATGAAGTAAACGGAATGGTAGATCTGGGAAGTATAGTTCCCGGACGCAGCTCCAGAGCAAACGCAATCAATGCAGCAGGAACAGTGATCGTAGGCTGGCAGGATGAATCAACCGGAACAAGAAGCGGAGCAAAATGGCAGGATGGAGTGGAAAGTTTTATTACAGATAATAATGGGAATCATGTAGGAGAAGCAGGAGGAATTTCTGCAGACGGAAATACAATAATAGGTTCGGCAAACCCTAATCCTTATGTATGGAATGCTGTGAGCGGACTTACTTATATAACGCATCCTAATGCTTCTTTCAGCTTCAAAGGAGGTGCCACCGGGATTTCTGCTGATGGGAAAAAAGTGATCGGGTATTACAGAGCATTTGGGGCTCCTCCCATGTCAGGAGAAGGCTTTATCTGGACCTCTGCCGCCGGGAGAATTAACCTGAATGATTATGCGGCATCTTTAGGAATTGCCACTAATGGAGTAACAATGGGACTTCCTCTTGCGATTTCACAGGACGGAAAGAAAATTGCCGGGTCAGGGACGAATGCTTCAGGGCAGATGATTGCTTTTTACCTGGATACTTCTGAATTTTTATCGGTGAGTGATGCTGTGAAAGAGAAAAACAATACAGGTATCTATCCTAATCCAGTGGCTGACATCCTGTATTTTAAAGGAAAAGGAAAAATAGAGAAAGCAGAAATTTATAATATGGTTGGACAAAAGGTAAAATCATTGGATACTGTAGAAGGACAGATTGATGTTTCATCTCTGTCAAAAGGAGATTATATTTTACAATATTCCGTAAAAGGAGTACAACAGGAGTCTTATAAATTTATTAAAAAGTAACATATATAAATAGTAAAGTAGTGGGATGAATGGCTGTTTTCAATATTGAAAGCGGCCGTTCTTTTTTGTGTATATAACAAAAGGATAGCATGTTTTGTATAGAAAAGTCTGGTTTTTGGCAAATACATATAAAAAACTATCTTTGCAAAAATTTTGGTTTCCAGTATTTTGGAATGAAAAGGGAATCGGGTGTAACTCCCGGACTGTCCCCGCAACTGTAAATCGCAACACAAGTTTCTGCAAAACGCCACTGTGTAAAAACGGGAAGGAGCAGAATGCGAAAGTCAGGAGACCTGCCAGGATTATAATTAAAAAACATATTGCTTTCGGAGGAAAAGTAAAAAAGTATGGATATAAAAAGATCTTTAGTACTGCTTTTTTCATCTTATGGGTGTTTTCTTTTTGGACAAGAGAAAACCATTGACACTATTTATGTCTTCGACAACCAGATGAACAGGGTGAAACTTTTTCATCCCGTAAAAACAATTACAGCAGAAGATGCTGAAAAAAACTCCGGTAATCTTTCGGAGCTTCTGAGGTTTCAGTCGCAGGTTTTTATTAAAGAAAATGGCCGCGGAGCCGTGTCTTCACCTTCTTTTAGAGGAACTACCGCCCAGCAGACTGCATTCGTGTGGAACGGAATTAATATCAATTCTAATTTTTTAGGGCAGGGAGATATCAATAATATTGCTTTGTTCGGCTATGATCAGATCGGTATCAAAGCTGGTGGAGGAAGTGTAGTGTACGGAAGTGGTGCCATCGGGGGAAGTATTCACCTGAATAATACCCTTGATTTTAATAAAGGTTTCCATGGTTCTTTATTTTCTGAAGTGGCTTCCTTTAATACCTATAATAATTTTGTGAAAGGGTCTTACAGCAATGATAAGTTCAGTTTTAAAGCCTCCGGAAATTATTCTGTAAGTGAAAATGATTATAAGGTAAGCGATCTGAATTACATCAACAGAAACGGGAATTATTACAATACGACATTCAATGTAGGAGCATCCTATAAAATTACAAACGATCATAAGGTTTCGTGGCAAAGCCAGTTTTTTGATTCTTCACAGCATTATCCTGTGTATGAGGAAACGGGAACAAAAACAAAATATACAACTCAAAGTGTAAGAAGTCTTCTTTCTTGGGACTGGAACAAAGCGAAGTTCAGCAATTCCCTTAAAGCAGCCTACACGGAAGAGAATTTTCAGTATTTCGGTTCGTTAAGCCAGCCTAAATCCAGTGGAGGAACCGGGAAGAATTATATCTTTAAAAATGATTTTAATTATTTCCTGAATTCAAAATGGAATTTTAATATCATCGGAGAATTTCAGATTAATAAAGGAGAAGGGTACGAGAGCGGAATATCCAATGTCAGCAGGAATATAGGTTCTGTTTCAGGATTATTGCGGTATTTTGCAACAAAAGATCTGCGTTTTGAAGGAGGATTCAAAAAAGATTTTGTAGAAGATGTAAAGTCTCCTTTTATGTATTCATTCTCCGGAAAATGGAACGCCGCAAAATGGTATGATCTGAGTATTAACGTATCCAAAAACTTCAGATATCCTTCATTTAATGATATTTATTATGAACCGGGAGGAAATAAAGATCTGAGACCGGAAACCTCTACTCAGGTGGATATGACCAATGAGTTCAAAGCGGGAGATTTCAAACTTACTCTGTCTCCCTACTATATGAACATCACAGATCTTATTGTATGGCTTCCAACGGCTATGGGATACTGGCAGGCATACAATGTCAATAAATCCGAATCTTACGGGCTGGAATCTCAGTTGTCTTTCAGCAAGCACTGGGGAAATCATAAATTCAGAGCCAATGCAGCATATTATTATGCAAAAGCTATCGATAAAGAAACGAAGATGCAGAGACCTTACGTTCCCATGCACAGGGGAAATGCCGGTATAGATTACGAATATGGTTTCTTCAGGTTTTATGCACAGGGACAGCTGAACGGTGTTACCTACACCACAAGTGATGAAAAGAGATCAGAAGCTATAGATCCTTATTTTCTTTTAAATATGGGAGTTTCTACCACCTTAGCAAAAAAATATACCTTAGGGTTTAAAGTGAATAATCTAACCAATACCTACTATAAAACCGTTTCTTTCTATCCTTTACCAAAAAGAAACTATAGTGTGTATGCAGCAATAAATTTTTAATAAATTAAAATTGAATAAATTATGAAAATAACTAAACTTTTAACTGTCTTATTTGCAGTTGTACTATTGTTTAATATGTCTTCATGTACAAGTGACTCTGCCGAGTTTGAAATTTCTCCGATCACTTACCAGAACGGATATTTTATCTCTAATGAAGGGAATTTTAACAGCCAGGGTGCTAAAGTAACATTCCTGACAAGAGATTTAAGCTTGAAACAGGATGACGTATATGGGTACAATAACAATAAAGAAATTCTGGGTGACGTTCTTCAGACCATTGGTCTTAATGGAAATAAGGCTTATCTTGTGATCAATAACTCAAACAAAATTGTTGTTGTAGACCGTTATACATTTAAGAAATTAGGAGTAATCACCAATCAGATTGATAACCCGAGAGGAATTGCTTTTGCCAATGACTTTATCTATGTTGCTAACCTAAACTTCTCTACGAATGCAACAAGTGTAACGAAATATAAGGCTTCCGACTATTCATTTGTAAGCAAAATCACGATGACAGGCGGGGCTGATAAAGCAGTAGAAGCAGGTGGAAATATTTTTGTACAGAATGCTACTTCAGGATATGGAAATATGATTACTTATATCAATACTTCTAATGACAGTAAAACTGAACTTACTGTTCCGAATGGTAAGATCAACAGTACTATTTCATACAAATCCAATGTATATACAATTTCTTCTACAGCTACTGATTCTTATATCTATAAAATCTCCGGCACAGGGACTATGACGCCGGTAGTTACATTGACAGGAATTCCAAGTGCTACCAATCTTCAGATTGATAATGATAAAATCTATTTCAGTTCTGCCAATAAAGTGTATACAACAAGTTTAGCTACACCAACAGTTCCTGCAAGCCCGCTATTAACAGCTGCAGATGGTGGTCCTTATTTTACGCTTTATGGATTTAATGTTATTGATGGTAGAATTTTTGCATCAGATGTTAAACAATTCACTCAGGAAAGCGAAATGACTGTATATTCAGCAACTACGGGTACCAAGCTTACTTCCCTTAAAACAGGTGGTCTTGGTGCTAACGGAACTTTTCTTAACCCGCAATAATTATTACTTCTAAAAATAATTTTTTATTTTTTCATCATTTGTGTTTTTTTCCGGCCGGTTTCGAAGAAACCGGCCGGCTTTGTTTCCTTAAGAAAAAAAATTCCGGCGGGATGGAACATCCCGCCGGAATTTTTAATATTTTTCTAAATTGAATTATAAGGTTAATCCCAGTTTCTCAGCTTCAGCAATGACAAACTTCGTCGCTTCTTCTTTTTCATTGGGAATTTCACCTTCAAGAATAGCTTCTTTCACTTTCTCTTTCAGGATACCAATTTCACGGCCCGGCTTAAGATTAAACATTTCCATAATTTCTTCTCCGGTGATAGGCGGCTGGAAGTTTCTTACCTGATCTTTTTCTTCCACTTCCTTGATCTTGACCGCTACATATTCAAAGTTTCTTTTGAATTTCTCCTGTTTTTTAGAATTTTTAGTGGTAATATCTGCCTTGCAAAGGGTGAAAAGGTCTTCCAGATCTTCTCCTGCATCAAATAAAAGTCTTCTTAATGCAGAATCTGAAGCATCATCCGTAATCAGCGCAATTGGCCTTGATGAAAGCTTGACCATTTTCTGAACATATTTCATGTCACTTCCCAAAGGTAATTTCAATCTCTGGAAAAGTGTTTTTACCATTTTTGAACCTAAAAATTCATGCCCGTGAAAAGTCCATCCTGTTCCTTCTACAAACTTTTTCGTCGGAGCTTTCCCAATGTCATGAAGAAGGGCAGACCAGCGAAGCCAAAGATTATCGGTATTCACAGAAATATTATCCACTACTTCCAGCGTATGATAAAAATTATCTTTGTGAGTTTGTCCTTCCACTTCTTCCACGCCTTTCAGTTCGATCAGTTCAGGAATAACAAGCTTCATAAGACCGGTTTGTTCCATCAGTCTCAATCCGATAGACGGTTTTTCAGACATCATGATTTTGTTAAACTCTACCATGATTCTTTCCATGGAAACAATCCTGATTCTTTCTGCTTCCTGTTGGATCGCTTTCAGAGAATTTTCCTCAATTTTAAAATTTAAAGTGGAAGCAAAACGCACTGCTCTCATCATCCTTAACGGATCATCAGAATAGGTTTGTGCCGGTTCCAGAGGAGTTCTTAAAATTTCTTTTTCAAGATCATCAATCCCATTGAAAGGATCAATCAATTCTCCGAAATTATTTTTATTTAAAGAAATAGCCATCGCATTGATGGTGAAATCTCTTCTTTTCTGGTCATCTTCAAGACTTCCGCCTTCCACTTCCGGCTTCCGGCTGTTTTCTGTGTAGCTTTCCTTTCTTGCTCCCACAAACTCAAGTTCAAGTTCTTTATACTTGATCATAGCCGTTCCGTAAGTTTTGAATACGGAAACCTTCAATTTCGGATCTATATCCTGCGCTACATTCTGAGCAAGCTCAATTCCGCTTTGTTCCGTTACAAAATCTATATCGGTAGATGCTTTTCTGTTCATCAGCAGATCTCGCACATAACCACCCACAATGTATACGGACTGGTTATTCCTTTCTGCTGCTTCAGAAATGATTTTAAATAGTTTTAAATTCTTATTTTGATTAAGATTAATTTTCATCGTTGATAATAGTGACAATTTCTACGTATGTTACCCATTAATCATAATGAGCATACATTCTACTAATTTTTCCCTCTTCATTAAAAAACATGACTTCAACGGCATGTTTATCCATAATCGACTTATAAAATAATGCTACCGAATCTACTCCTGCTGTGGAATGGATCAGATCAAAATGGAGGTCCGGAAATTTATCCAATGCCTTTCTCCAATATTCACGAACAGCTTCTTTTCCTTTTAAAGAACTTTCTTTACCGCCTGTAGCCAGTGCAATCATAGGAGTTGTAATCTCAATATCATCTGAATAGTGGGAAAGTACATCCTCCAGATCATGAGAATTCCACGCATTGATCCACATTTGGGCAAATTCGTGATGATTCATAGCAAATAGTTTATGAGTTGAGTTTGCAAAGATAGAATTAAAAAAAAGAAATCCTGCCGATATGAACTGGCAAGACTCTAAAAAGTAAACATAAAAGTTCAGAATTCTTATTCCCGAAGAACTTTTATTCTGTTGTCATTCCATATTTTGATCACCGAAGAACCTGAGTATTTTGAAACTTTTTCTCTGTCTTCTTCCACTGCATAATCTACAAGGCTGATTATTTCCTCAGAAATATCAGAGAATTTCAATGGACTTTTTTCACCGCTGAAATTGGCAGAGGTAGATACCAATGGTCTGTTCAGTTTTGTAATCAGTTTTTTACAGAAATCATTTTTTACAAGACGAATTCCGATACTTCCATCCTCTGCAAGAAGTTCTTTAGGTAAACCTCTTGGGTTTTCATAAACAATGGTTACCGGTTTCTCACTAAGATCAATAATTTCCCATGCCATCTCAGGAACGTCGACAAGGTCCTGAAGTCTTTTTTCTGACTCTACAAGGATGATCATGGATTTGTTTTTTTCGCGCTTTTTAATGTCAAAAATCTTATTGACCGCTTCTATATTGGTGGCATCACAACCAATTCCCCAGATAGTATCAGTAGGGTAAAGAATTGTTCCGCCGGATTTTAATATTTCGATAATATGTTCCATAATTGTAGTGAATTCAAAGAATGGATAAAGGTAGAAAATATAAGAATTTCAGGCAAAAAAATGGGGTTTAAATATGATTTTTCAGCTTGATTATTATGACAAGATGCAAAGATTATAATCCATGAAAAAATGAATTAAAATAAGTTGTACGCTTAATAGGCTCAATATAATCAGGATGTAGTATTTTTTTGAAATCTTTTTTGGTAAGATGTTGTGAAATCAAGACAGGGAAATTTGATCTTGAACCTTCTTTAATTAAAGTATAAAGAATCGCATTGTTTTTAAAAAATACAATGGTTGTCTGTTCATAATCTTTACCCAAACTGTAGAGATCTGTCGGTTCATTAAGGAAAATCAGATTCCCAGAAATCTTTGAAATTCTATGATGATGTTTTTTTCCATACTCAATGATTCTGCTTTTAGCTTCTTCTTTAGGAATTTCAAACTTAATTTCTTTCAAATGTTTTTCGGTGTATTTACAATACAGCACATATACGCTACAGATGAATAAACTTATAAGAATTGCACACTCGAAGCTGTTATTAAAAGAAAAATCTACTTCTTTTAATAACAGCAGAGAAGCTCCTGCCAATGCAGAAAATCCAAAATAGATCGAGATCGTATCAAACTTATCGTATGAACTTTCTTCAAAAACTAATTTTTCAGTTTGAATACTTTCTGTGATTCTTAAATTTTTTATAGATCTCATTGCACATCAGGATGAGAATTTATGATTGATAAATTTAGATTTTATGGATAAATATAATGAGCCAGCTATTAAAAATGCAATAGAAGCTATCCACAAAAAATAACCTGTTTCCAAGCTGTATATTCTTCCCATTCTTCCATTTTCTGCAGCCAGAATTTCCTTCCAGAAAAAAAATGTTCCTGCAATTAAAAAAGCTATTGCAGCCAATATCATAGAAATTAAAAAATATTTTTTATAACAGAATACCACTGCAATAAAGAACCAAATATTAGCTGTCCATACCAGAAATTCAAATAAGCCCCCGCCTAAAAAGCTAATCGAACCTATAAGAAAAGTTTCAAATGATTTATAATCTTTAATCTCTCCCATATCTTCAACTTTAAAAGCTGTAAAACAAAAAGAAATTATGAAAATTAACAGGCTGGCAAGGGGAATTCGTTTTCTTACATCCATCCCAATTTCGATAAATACCTTTCCTCAATAATATTCAGGTGGTGATAATTGTGCCCTATAATCAGTTTTCCGATGGTTTCTACAGATATTTCATGGCCATTGGCTGTTCCTGTATTCTGTAAAGCAGAAGGTTGAAGAGTTTCTAATAAAATCTGTGAAGATTTTCTCACCAGTTTGTATTCTTCCAAAAGTGATTCAAGGGTTCTTTCACCTGCAAAAGAATTTTCTGCATATTCATCTTCATCAAATCCGGGAAGATTGTTTTTTTCTCCTCTCGCAAAAGCTAATATTCTGTATTGGAAGACTCTTTCTGTATCAGATAAATGGAGTAGAAGTTCTTTTAAAGTCCATTTTCCTTCTGCATAAGCAAAATTGGATTGTTCTTCGGTAAGGTTGGAATAAATTCCGATGGTTTTGTCTGCTGATATCTGCAGTTCACTGATCCAGTTTCCTGATGGAATCTGGTCTAAATATCTTTGGATGTATTTTTGAAAGTCGGTCATATTATTTTTTGTTTGGGTTACGGGTTACGGGATTCGGGATTCGGGGTTTTGAGATTCGGGATGGTGAGTGTAATGTATCAATTACTCATTACTCATGATTCGTCCACTCGTAGAAATTCACGGAGTCATACAGTTCAAATCCACAGGATGGATAGAGTTGATTTCCGATGTCATTACTTTTTCCTGTTTCTAAAAGAATACCACAGGCTTTTGAAGATCGACAATGTTCTTTGGATTTTTCAATTAATTCTTTAGAATATCCTTTTCCTCTGTGGTTTTTATTTACGTACAGGTCGTTCAGCAGCCAGTAACGCTGCATTCTTGTAGATGAAAATATAGGATATAGCTGTACAAAACCTGTCAGGTTACCATTTTCTTCCGTAACAAAAATTTCGGAATCTTTGTTTTCAAGTCTGTCCTGAAGAAAGGTTGTAGCAGCAGGAATATCTGATTCTTTGTGATAAAATATCCTGTACTGATCAAATAATTCTGAGAGCTGTGGTAAGTCGGAAATAGTTGCTTTCCTTGAGTTTTTCATAATATCAGTTGGTGTTATAATAAATGAGAAGGATTATCAAAACCCTTCCCATTTAATGTATTGTATGTTAAGAAAAAGCTTTCTCAAGATCTGCAATAAGATCTTCTGCATCTTCAATACCTACGCTTAAACGTACAAGGTCGTCCGTGATTCCCAGTTCAGCACGTTTTTCTGCCGGGATTGAAGCGTGAGTCATCAACGCAGGGTGGTTAGCCAAAGATTCTACGCCTCCTAAAGATTCCGCAAGGGTAAATACTCTTACTTTTTCTAAGAATTTGACAGCATCTTCTTTCTTACCGGATTTAAAAGTGAATGAAACCATTCCCCCTGATTCCTTCATCTGGGATTTTGCCAGTTCATACTGTGGGTGAGATTCCAATCCCGGATAAATTACCTTATCTACAGCTGGATGTGTCTCAAGGTACTTCGCTACAGCAAGACCATTGTCCGAATGTCTCTGCATTCTTAAGGCCAGTGTTTTAATTCCTCTCAATACAAGATAAGAATCGTGAGGACCTAAAATACCACCGCTTGCAAACTGAATAAAGTGAAGTTTTTCTCCCAGTTCGGCATCTTTAGCAATAAGAGCTCCGGCAATCACATCAGAATGGCCTCCTAAATATTTCGTTGCGGAGTGCATTACAATGTCAGCTCCCAAATCAATAGGTCTCTGGATATAAGGCGTAGCAAAAGTATTGTCTACTGCCACCAGAATATCTTTCCCTTTTGCAATTTCTACTACTGCTTTGATATCTACTAATTTCATCAAAGGGTTCGTAGGAGTTTCTACCCAGATCAGTTTTGTTTTATCTGTAATGACATCAGCAATTTTAGAAACATCGTCAAAATTTACGAATGTGAATTTCAGCTGATATTTTTCGAAAAGTCTCGTGAACATTCTGTAAGTTCCTCCGTAAAGGTCATCTACAGCAATCACTTCATCACCTGGGTTTAATAATTTCAAAACACAGTCGATGGCTGCAAGACCGGAACCGAAAGCCAGACCTCTCGCTCCGTTTTCAATACTTGCCAAAGAATCTTCCAATGCCTGTCTTGTAGGATTGGCTGCTCTTGAATATTCGTATCCGGAGTGTACTCCCGGGCTTTTCTGTGCAAACGTAGAGGTTAAAAATACAGGTACATTTACAGAACCTGTTGCAGACTCGTGGTGCTGCCCTCCGTGAATTACTTTTGTATTAAAATTCATAATTTTTTGCTTTAGGCTTAGCATTAAACAATAAAGTATATTGCTTAAGCGGATTGTTTTATTAAAATTTGCTCTAGCTGAATACAAAAAGCTTACCGCTTACTGCCTGCAGCTTACTGCAATTATATTTTTTTACTTAATAGCGGATTTTACCGCAAATTCTTCTGCAATTTCCTCCATCCACTGTGCAACATCTTCTTCTCCTGTTGCTCTCTGATACGTATTTCCTAAAGATATTAAAATCTGGTGGATAAACATCTTCATCTGGTCTACAGGCATTTCTTTGGTCCAAAGATCAATTCTTAACGCTTCTCTTGTTTTATCATCCCATACGGAAATCATGGTTGCTTTGGTATCTTGTTTTTCAATACCGCCATCCTGAGCGTTCCATGTAATATTTTCCGGTACGTGATTTTCATCAAGCTCTACATCTATCGTAATCTGAGTCTTTCTCATTTTTCTATTTTTTCTAAATTCTAAAATTTCTGTTATTTAAGTTTCGGTTTATAACCGGATTGATTAAAAATTGTGGTAGCATCCATTTTCAGGAACTCTGTTAACTTTGTTTCAGGCTTTTCCTTAAAGTATGTTTTACAGATCTGCCAGCCTGTAAAAATCCCGATTTGTGGTGAAGATTCATTGTCAATTTCTGTATAAAACTTCGAGAATGGGCCTGGGGAAATAAAACGCTCTCCCAGTCTGGGATCATCTCCGAAGATCAGATTACTTTCTACAAAATAATTCCAGATATTCGCCTCATTACTGGTTGCCCATTCATACTGCTTTTGAGTATAATTCATTTTCAGATAATCGGGAGTATCCGGAAGAAAAGCATCCTGAAGAATCATTACTTTTCCGTTCAGAATCATCTGATCAATGAATTTCTGATGATCAGGAGATTCCGTTACAATATTTTCTGCAAACAACTGTGATACTTTAGGAACAATATTCTGTGGATTCATAGATTTTTGGAAATACAATTCAAGTCCTTTGTAATTAGGATTTCCATCACCCATAAAACCGGTTACATCTATGAATAACAGATTGCCTTTTTCATCATAAAATATAGGATCCTGTACCATCTGTAGAGCAGATGAGAACAGATATACTTTTGGATTTTTAAATTGAGGAAAGTAATATTTGATATGAGAAAATAAGCTTTGAAGCTCATTTTGCAGCTTTGCCTGATCTATTTTCCCGATAGCTTCCTTGTAGATTTTTATCTCTTCAGCATCTGCTCTTCTTTTTTCGAAATCAGCATCAGAAACACTTCCCTGGAACCATGGAAATTGAGCTTTAAACTGATCCAATGGAATGTTCTGATTATAGAATTCTTTGGAAATATCTGTAATGTCAACTTTTTCGGCAGTTTGTTTGACTTCGATCTTCCATTGATTTTCAGGTTCTTTTTTGCAGGAAACAAGCCCTGCAGCTAAAACGGAAGAAAGCGCAATATATCTAAAAATCTTCATTATTTTTACATGGAATTTAAGTTTACAAAAATAAGGATTAAATACACAATTCATGATGAAAATTAAAATATTTACAGCGGGTTGTCTTATTTCCGGGCTTTCTTTTTTCTGCGGGCAAAACCTTGAATTTAAAGATAAAAACTTTGAAAATGCAGTGCTGGAAAATTTTGATATGAATAAAAACGGAATACTTGAATCTCTGGAAGCAGGTAGGGTTACCAATCTGTTCCTGGTTCAGAAAGGAATTACCTCAGCAGAAGATCTGTCACTTTTTAAAAACGTGAAAATGGTTGTTCTTGATGATAATAGAATTTCCAGCATTGTACTTAATGACCTGTCTCAGCTTGAATTATTTTCATGTACGGGATGCAAAATTTCTTCATTCAAAGCCGAAAATCTTAAAAATTTAAGTTCATTATATCTCGATAATAATTTGTTGGAAAGTATTTCGCTGATGGAGATTCCGAAAATTGATCAATTAACATTATCTTTAAATCAATTAAAAACAATACATCTGCTTCAGCTTAAAGTATTAAGAAAGCTGAATGTAGAACATAACAAGCTTCAGAAAATTGATATTTCCGGCAACCCGGCTTTACAAACCCTTAATATAATGGGAAATAAGATAAGAGAAACAGATATAAAGAAGGGTGCTAAAACTAACGTAACCATTTTTGGAGCTGAAGAATAAACTAATAATTATGATGATAGAAACAGAACGACTGATTTTAAGAAAACTCGAAGATGAAGATTTTGAACGCATATTTTTGCTGGATTCCAATCCTGAAGTTATGAAATACATTGGTGTACCGGCTTTGACGGATATCAATGAATCAAAAAAGGTCATCAGCATGATTCAGAAACAGTATGAGGAGAATGGAGTAGGAAGGCTTGGAGTGGTAGAAAAAGAGAGCGGACTTCTGATAGGATGGAGCGGCTTGAAACTGCTTACCCATGAAACCAATGGTTATAAAAATGTGCTGGAACTGGGATATCGTTTTCTGCCGGAATCATGGGGAAAAGGATATGCTGTGGAATCCGGAATAGCTTCTGTGGATTATGGTTTTAATGACCTGAATGCGGAAGTCATTTATGCCTATGCCCATTCTGAACATGATGCTTCCAATCATATTCTAAGAAAA
This sequence comes from Chryseobacterium sp. AG844, assembly GCF_003182335.1. Classification (NCBI taxonomy): domain Bacteria; kingdom Pseudomonadati; phylum Bacteroidota; class Flavobacteriia; order Flavobacteriales; family Weeksellaceae; genus Chryseobacterium; species Chryseobacterium sp. AG844. The sequence goes on from NZ_QGTV01000025.1 coordinate 45,993, forward strand.
TTAGGATTTGAAAAAAACAGCGAATTTGAAGAACCTGATGGCATTTGCTTTTGGTACGAACTAAAGCGTGAAAATTACGGTAAAAAATGATAACAATACGAAAAGAAGAAAAAGAAGATCATCAAAAGGTCTTTCAGCTGACGGAAGAAGCTTTCAGAGAAATGGAATACAGTGATCATCAGGAACAGTTTCTGGTAGAAAAACTAAGACGTTCAGAAGCTTTCATCCCGGAATTATCATTGGTGGCCGAAGATGAAAAGGGTACAATTGCCGGACATATTCTGTTTACTAAAATTAAAATTGTCAATGAAGAAAAATCGTTTGATTCCCTTGCACTGGCACCCGTTTCCGTAAAACCTGAGTTCCAGAATCAGGGAATCGGAGCGAAACTGATTCTTGAGGGACATCGTATTGCGGAAGAACTGGGATATGAATCGGTGATACTGATCGGGCACGAAAAATATTATCCGCGCTTTGGTTACAAAAAAACAAGTAATTTTGGAATTTCTTTTCCATTTGATGTTCCGGAAGAAAACGGAATGGCTGTAGAATTGGTAAAAGACGGATTAAAAGATAAAAAAGGAGTGGTAAAATACCCTCATGAATTTGGAATAGACTAAAAAATATAAACAATGCAGACACAAAAAGTAATAGATCATATTGTAAGCTGGTTAAAGGATTATGCTACAAATGCTAAGGTAAACGGATATGTAATCGGGGTTTCAGGAGGAGTAGATTCCGGAGTAGTTTCTACTTTAGCAGCAATGACAGGCATGAAAACATTACTGATCGGAATGCCGATCCGCCAGAAAGCCGATCAGGTAGATCGTGCACAGGATCATATGAATGACCTTAAATCCAGATTTCCCAATGTAGAAACAATATCCGTCAATCTTACGCCGGCTTTTGAAGAGATCTATAAAACCTTCCATGTAAATGATGAGGTATACCCAAATGAGAATTTGACTTTTGCCAACACAAGAGCACGTCTCAGAATGCTTACACTTTATTATTACGGACAGCTGAACGGGCTTCTTGTTTGTGGAACAGGAAACAAAGTAGAAGATTTCGGAATTGGATTTTATACGAAATATGGAGATGGCGGGGTAGATGTTTCACCGATTGCTGATCTTTATAAAACTGAAGTATATGAACTTGCTAAAGGATTAAATCTTATCAAAAGTATTCAGGAGGCTATTCCTACAGACGGGCTTTGGGATACGGAAAGAACAGATGAGCAGCAGATTGGCGCTACGTATCCGGAACTGGAAAAAATCCAGAAAGAATATGGAACGAAAACGGCTGATGACTACGAAGGAAGAGATAAAGAAGTGTTCCTGATCTTCGACAGAATGCATAAAGCTGCCAGACATAAGATGGATCCTATCCCGGTTTGCGATATTCCTGAAGAATGGAGAGCATAACAATACTATTCATTGGTAAGCTGAATAATACATCATATAGTAAATAATAGTTATGAACGGAAAAATAAGATCTGTATTTTTTATATGTCTGGGACTCCTTTTCGGAATGTCTGTAATGTATGTCTACAGAAACTTTATTGAAAATAAGAAAGATCGGTCAGATTCTGTAAAAAAAGAAACAGTGAGTTACGGAAGTACTTCTTCCGATGGAAGTTCATCTGGTCAGGTTTCTATAGATCAGCTTACAGAAGAGAAAACGGTAATCAGCTATGTAAAGCAAAATCATAAGCTGCCGGATTATTATATCACTAAAAAAGAAGCAAGGAAACAAGGTTGGAATCCTTCTCAAGGAAATCTTTGTGATGTACTTCCCGGAAAAGCTATCGGCGGAGATCATTTCGGAAACAGAGAAGGACGTTTGCCGGATGGAGAACGATACTTTGAAGCAGATGTAAACTATCATTGTGGTGGAAGAAATGCTGACCGTATCATCTATACTCAAAATGGCGATGTATACCTTACCAAAAACCATTATAAAAGTTTTGAAAAACAATAATGCGTAAATAGCATCAGGTCATTGCTTCGTCACTTTGTTCCTCGCAATGGATAGTGCATAATTTGTATTTAAATAATGATAAGTCGTAATTTTGAAAAATAAAATATTGTATGAGTGGCTCTGAAAAGATCCGCAAAAAATGCAAGACTTTTTTAATCAATAAAAATTGGAAATTTAATTCAATATGAAGACAGTATATATAGATTTTACAGACATAGGTGACTATGAAGATTTTTACACCCAGCTAAAGGAGAAAGTTGAGCTTCCTGAGCGTTTTGGGGATAATCTTGACGCCCTTTTTGATACCATCACCGGTAGTCTGGAAATGCCGCTCCATTTAGAATTCGTCAACATGACTGTAGATCAGCTGGAGATATTCGAAGATCTTCTGACGACGCTGGAGGATGCGGAAGAAGAAGTGGATGATTTTAGTTTTACCTATTATCTCGAGCAGTATGAAGACGAAGATGACGATGTAGAATCTGAAGAATAATAAAAAAGAAAGGCTGTTCCAATACAGGAAACAGCCTTTTTTATGCTGATCCTTATTCTATAGTATTGAAATCTTTATTCTTTATCATACAAACCTAACAGGTTTTCAAAACCTGTTAGGTTTCTTATTTTATTTCACTGTAACGTTTGTTCAGGACTAGCCGATGTTAACTTTTTGCTTCACAGCCTGTAAAAGCTTCAAACTTGGACGGTGTTTAAAATATCAAGTTTACTTTAGTTAAAAATCTCATCTTTTCAATTTGCTATCTCGCTTTAGTTACAAAAACGTCGAATCAAAATAAAAAGGAAGCAGATCTTTCACTGCATGTACTTTTACAACCTCCTCATTCATGCTTGAGAAATAAAGATCGATGTTTTCATTCTGTTTGGTTTCATACTCAATTAAACTCTGGCGGCATGCTCCACACGGAGGAATTGGAGGGTTTTTCTCATGAAATTCTTTAGGTCCGCCCACAACGAAGATCTTTTTTATTTTCACATCCGGAAAGTTGGCAGCTACCCAAAAAACTGTCGTTCTTTCTGCGCACAATCCTGACGGATAGGCTGCATTCTCCTGATTGTTCCCGGAATAGATTTCTCCGTTTTCCAGTAATACGGAACATCCTACCAAAAATTGAGAATAAGGTGCATATGCATTCTCACGAGCCTCTTTGGCTCTCTCAAATAATTGTTTTTCTATATCGCTCAGCTCACTGCTATTTTTAAAATATTCGTAACCGATCTGTATGTCTTTTTTCATATATTGTCAACTAAAAAAGGGGGGTAAAATTAGTTCTTTTTAATGAAGTGGGCAATATTTATTCTTCCCCTGAAAAGTTCAATTTTTTAATGTTTAAAAATGTTATACACACCGATAAAATTCAGAAATATAGAGTTGAAAAACAGATGGGTAATGTCACCCATGTGTATGTATTCATGTGAAAACGGAGAGGCTAACGACTTCCATTTTGTACACTACGGAAGCAGATCGCAGGGCGGTACCGGTCTTTTGATGGTAGAAGCTACAGGAGTAGAACCCAAAGGAAGAATTACCAATCACTGCATGGGAATCTGGAATGATGAACAGGCAGTGAAACTGCAAAGAATCGTAGAATTTGTACACAAAAATTCAGAAAGTAAAATAGGAATCCAGCTGGCCCATGCCGGAAGAAAAGGATCAACATGGAATAATATACAGATTCCTGTGGAAGAAGGTTGGGAAACGGTGGCACCAAGTCCTATTCCTTATCACCCTACGGAAAGAATTCCGCATGTACTGAGTACAGATGAGGTAAAGGACATTGTTCATAATTTTAAAAAAGCAGCCCGAAGAGCTGTAAAAGCAGGATTTGATATCATCGAAATTCATGGAGCTCACGGATATTTGATCCATCAGTTTCTGTCGCCGCTTTCCAATATCCGAACGGATGAATATGGAGGCAGTTTTGAAAACAGAATCAGATTTCTGATCGAAATTGTAGATGCTGTTAATGAAGAACTGGACGAAAATACTGCCCTTTTTGTAAGAATTTCAGGAACGGAATATGCTGAGAATGGCTGGGATATTCAGAGTAGTGTAGCGCTGGCAAAAATTTTAAAAGAGCATTCCGTAGACCTAGTAGATGTATCCAGCGGTGGAAATATTCATGGAGCGAAAATCCCGGTTTTCGATGGTTATCAGGTTCCTTTTTCTTCGCAGGTGAGAAATGAGGCTGAAGTAAAGACAGGTGCGGTAGGATTGATTACCAGGGTAGAACAAGCCGAAGAAATCCTTCAGAAAGGGGATGCTGATCTTATTTTCATAGCACGGGAGATTCTTAGAAATCCTTATATTGCTGTTCAGGGATCTTTTGAAATGAAAGAAGACTGCTTTTTCCCGCATCAGTATACCAGAGCCAAAATCTCTTCTTAGTTACCCCAATAATCTGTAAAACCACAGAAATGAATATTGATGATTTCATGCTTACCTGCCCCAGTAAAAAATTCCTTGGGGTAGAATGTCTGGGATGTGGCGCTCAGAGAGCGATCCTGTTGGTATTTGAAGGGAAGTTTTCGGAAGCGTTTCAAATGTATCCGGCTGTATACACTTTATTATTATTCTTTTTGATCCTTGGGGTAAGTTTTATCGATAGAAAAAGAAAATACAGTAAAATTTTAATGATTATGGTGGTCGTTAACCTGATTATTATGGTAATCGGGTATATGTACAAACATTGTTAACTATTAGAATCAACGGTAACTGTTTGATTATTAGTTGATTTTGTGTTTTGATCTTCTTCGGTGTTATATAGAAAAATTTTAATAAAAAATATAATTTATTAGATTAAAATTCCTGTATTGTTTTGTTGTGTAGAATTTTAAAATGTCGTAGAACTACTACAATTTATGAAACAGTGCCTTAAAAACTTTTTAAATTAGAACATGAACTTTATCTTTGTTATATAAATCCTATAGCAGGGATCTCGTTAATGATTAAAATTTAAGAATATGGCAGGAAATTCAAGAGGAATCTTAAAATTCAATGGAGGTGAAGGTCAGAAGTTGTTAAAGCTTAACTATAGTGTGTCAAGATCTACAGATGTTTCAGGACGTGTAGCCTCTGACCCGTCAAACGCATTGATCAAAGTAACAATTGAAGCAACAGAAAAATCTGATGTTTTAGAAAGTTTATTAAACAGTAAATACAAACCGACTAGCGGAGAAATCAACTTTAATAAATCTCACGAAGAAGGAACATTGATCTCTCTGAAATGGGAAAACGGATATGTTATCCAGCATGAAGTAGACTTTGATGCCATTGATAGCAATAATATGCTGATCAGCTTTGTAGTAAGTGCTGAAAGCATCACATATGGAAATTCATCTTATGACGGACTTTGGCCGATGAGCTAAGTCTTTCATGAGCCAGAAATAAAAGACTGTCCTTACAAGACGGTCTTTTTTTACCTAGGACTATATTCTGCAGGATTTTTGTTTTTAATTTTTAAACTCTCTTTCTGTTGGATAATCGTTTAAAAAACAAATCAAATCACTAAAAATATGTCAAATACACCTGGAAACTCACAAGCGGCGTCTTTTCGTCCGACGCAGAATGCAGATGGTATTTCCGAAAACCATCACACAGGTATCAACCGTCTGGTAAAGCTTTCTCTTGTCATAGAAGGGAAAATTATCAAGTACTACAAGCATTTCAGGCTTAAACAAAGTACCAGACGACATCACGAATTTACACTGACACTGGCACACGATACTCTGGGAGACAGACAGACCCACTCACTGGAGGAAGCTAATAAATTTCTCGGAAAAAGACTTACTGCGGTTATTTCCTATAAAGATATAGATAACAGTCCGGAACGAACTTTTGTGGGAGTGATTACCGGAGTAGGATTCAGTCAGGAGCATATGAGTCTGGGAAATATTGTACTCACAGGATACAGTCCGACCATCCTTCTTGACGGGGCACCGCATATCCAGAGCTTTGGAGGAGACCAGCCGGTTAATATCGGAATTATTGCAGAAGAAGTGATCAAACAGGGGATTGATAAAAGCCGTTTTGATATCAGGGTAGATGCCAATAATTTTTCTCAGATCATCTATAGCAGCCAGTATGATGAAACCCATTATAACTATCTGGCAAGAATGGCTGAAGCCTATGGTGAGCAATTTTACTATGACGGTGAAGTTTTACATTTCGGAAAACTTCCGGCTCAGAATAAACCTATTACCCTTACGTACGGAAGCAGCGCCAACGAAATAAAGGTTGAGCTGAAAGCGGTACACACCAAACCACAATTTTACGGTTATAACAGTAATAAAAATGAAAGGCTGACTTCAGGGTCTACACCCATCAAACACGTAAGTGATCTTGCAAAAACAGCATACAGTCATAACGACACTATTTATAAGACTCCGGCTCTGCAGATTGCTCCCATTAAAGCCACTACACATCTGGATGTGGAATATTCGCAGAAAAGCGCTTCAGGAAGTGAGGCAGTAAATGTTTTTTCTGTTTCAGGAAATACAACGGTTCCTTTCCTTCACCCGGGGTGTGTAGCAGACGTCCAGATGCGTAAACAGGATTCTAATGAAACTTCATATTTCACCAGAATCATGATTACAGAATCAGAACATGAAATTGACACCATCGGTCATTATAAAGGAAGCTTCGTAGGAATAGCAGCAGATACAGGGTTTCTTCCAAAGCCGGAATACACCATTCCGAAAGCTGAGCCACAAACTGCCACCGTAATTTCCAATACGGATCCCGAAGGACAGGGAAGGATACAGGTAAGATTTGACTGGCAGACCAACGACACCACTCATTTTATCCGTATGATGAGCCCTGATGCCGGAGGAACAGATCAGATTACCCAAAACCGTGGATACGTAGCAATTCCGGAAGTGGGAGATCAGGTGATGGTTAATTTTGTGCACAGCCATCCGGACAGACCTTTTGTAATGGGGGGAATGTTCCATGGAGGCGTAGCGTTAGGAGGTGGCGTTAACAATCATCTTAAGTCTATTCAAACCAGAAGTGGAATCAGGATTCTGATGAATGACGAAGAAGGAAGTGTAACCATTCTTGATCCGAGTGGTAATACCTATTTTATGGACGGACAGGGAAATATCAGTATGAAAGCCCCTAAAAACTTTACGTTGAATGCGGGTGATAATATCAATATCACCGCAGGAAAAGAAATTTCTATAGGCGCAGGAGCAAGTATTACCAGTACCGCAAACGATAATATTGTTTCCATCGCAGGAAAAGATATGAAACTTACGGCTTCGGGAGATATTACGGAAACTTCCGACACCAGAACGGAAATGATTGAAAAAGAATTCAAAAGACAATCTGAAACCTCCAATGAAATTGCAGGGGAAATTTCCATGTTCAGTCAACTGGAAAATATGACCATGCAGAGCGGAAAGATTGTAGAATTCAACAGTGCTGAAAAATCAAAACTCTTCTGATATGGCAATCATCAAAACAGCAACTAACCTGCGCATAACAGTTAAAGATTCTTACCATCTGAGTGTAGGAAAAAAGGTTGAGAAAATAGCAAAGAAAATCAATGTGGAAGCCCATAGAGATAACCTGGTTTTAGCAAGTAACAAGAAGATTATGTCCCATGGCCATAAGTAAATATAAACTGCTGATTCTTTTTATATGGTGTTTTTCATTAACGAATTGTCAGAATAAAAAAATGGAAGAAAAATACAGTTGGCTGGGAACCGTTTCTGCCCCGGAGGAGTACCCGATGGAAGTCTATGAAGGAGCTATTGTTGCAGATGGTTTTACTTACAGTTTTGATGCCATCTGGGGAACACAGAATACAGGCTGGGGTAAAGAAGGCGGTACCATGAACGTCAATACCGAAAGTATGAGTGCGCCCCATAAACTGGAATTTACATGGTACTCTTTGGTAGAAAATAAATTCTACACCGGAAAATGGGACCTGGATAAAGAAAAGATCAAAAAACTTTTGGATGAGGGGTTTGTAGATCAGGACACAAAAAAGAAAGCCACTTACAATTCCTTTGTGGTAGGATTAGCTCCACAGGGAAGAGTTGTGCTTTGGATGAAAGGTCCGGGAAACCAGAAAGAAGTAGGTGCTTTTCAGGCTCATGATACCATTATCACCAAAGAAAAAGCATACGATAATGCTCAGTATATGTTGAATGAAGGCTTTGCAGAAAGAATGTTGAAAGATCCGTCTTATAAGACATTCAAGCCGGAAATTCGTGAGAAAATTGAAAAAGAAGGTTATCCGCCAGCAGATATTTATAACGTATACCGGGAAAAATACAGCTGGAAACCTTCCGTGATTCTCCCTGAAGGAGCCACCTGGATAGATTTTGGTTTTACCAGTTACAACGGCGAGCAGGAAAATCTTTTTGACCAGAGCTTAAAAGTGAATACGTACAAAAGCAGGGCTATACCACGATTCTGCGGTTTTTACTGGAAAGACAAAAACAACAACAGGTATGCAGTATGGATAGACGCTTTTGATGATAAAGAGATATTTGATCTGTTTCAGAAATCAGGAAAAGACAAAAATATTGATCTGACCATTAAAGTAAACGAAGACAATACAAAGGTCCTGGTCTCTTTAGAATCTGAAAAAGAAAAGCTGGCAGTTACCAAAGCAAAAATAAGGGTGTCCCAAAAGATAGAATAATAATATTCACTCAGTCAATTTAAAAACAAGAACGATGCACAACAATCAATTTGGAAGTTATACACCATCTGTATCCAAAGAGGAAGTACTGGATATTACCATTGGGATTTTTTTTGACGGAACACTGAATAATAAAACCAATACAGAGGAAAGAAAAAAGGGAACAGATGCCCATAAAAAACATGGTGGCGAAGCTAAAGACAATACCAGTTATAATAATGACTGGAGTAATGTAGCCCGCATGTGGGATAACTATGATAAAAACTTCGGAATTTATATAGAAGGTATCGGTACACTGGATAAAGAAGGAGATGCTACGCTGGGATATGCTTTCGGAACCGGAGAAACCGGGATCAGATCAAAAGTGAGAAAAGGCTGCGAAGAAATTGTAAAAAAGGTGAAAACCATTAAAGCAGAAAAGAAAGCCGATAAAATTGCTGTTCTTACTTTCGATGTATTCGGATTCAGCCGTGGAGCTGCTGCGGCCCGTAATTTTGTATACGAAATCGGAAAAGCAAAATATAAAGCCAGTTCACGCACCGTCGCAAACGAAGCTGTTTCAGTGACCACCTATTCAGATGATGATGGGAAAAATGTTGATTCCGAAGAACTTCCAAAATGGGGACATCTTGGCCTTAAGCTTGAAGAAGCAGGATTAAAGGTAGATGTTTTAAAAGTAAGATTTCTTGGAATCTACGATACCGTTTCTTCCTATTCAAAATATCTGTCACCAGTTCCCAATTTCAGCAATGATGTAGAAGAATTAAGCCTGAATGAAATTGGAAAAGCCCAGACTGTAGTTCACTTTATCGCAGCCGATGAACACAGAGAAAACTTTGACCTGACAAGGGTACATATCGGAACTGAAAAAACTTTTCCGGGTGTACACTGCGACGTGGGTGGTGCCTATGAAAACGGACAGGAAACGTGGGAAGAAGTGGAAACATCCTGGACAACCAGTTCCAAATTAGAAGCATTAAAAGCAGAACTCGTATCAGAAGGTTGGTACGAAAACGATATGCTTACCATTACCCCCGGGTTCTATTTATCATTGAGAGGTTCCCGTTATCTGCTGAAAACTTACAGCTATATTCCTCTACATTTTATGGCTGAATACGGCATTGAAAAAAATCTTCCTATCACCTTGAAAAAAATGACTGATGATAAATATTCCATTTTGAATGATCAGTTTTTAATAGGAATAAAAGACCGTCTCAGAACTTATGTGATGGGAAATGGCAAACCTTATGCCTTCAAACATTTTAAAGCGCTGCGTGATGCTTATGGTGGAAACGAAGTCCCGGAAGACCGTCAGGATGCTTATCAGAAAGAAGTAAAAGAACAGAACGATTTGAGATTCCTTCGTCTTCATTACCTTCACTGGTCAGCAAGAAGAGAAAAAATAGGTATGGATCCGAGACCGAACAGAACAAGAGTTATCCATTAGAATTAAATTTAAAAAAAATGCCATCCAAAGAAAGAAATTGAAGCAGGAACATTTATGCAGAAATATAATATACATACCGTTCAGAAAGATGAAACTTTAAAAAGTATAGCCTCGCTGTACGGGCTGGATAAAGATGCATTAAAACTCTTCCATAATAACCACTGTGCTGTGAAAGATATGATTCTGATCAATCTCAACGGGCAGAAAGAGCTTTTTGTTCCGAGAACAGCGGTTGCTGATCAAAAGAGTCTGGTTAAATTCGGAAAAGGAAACAGCCTTACTCTTCAGCCTGAAAACAAAGTTCGAAGATACAGTGTCGTTATTACCATTGAAAAAGGAGAATCGAAAAACGAATTAAAATATGAAACATCAGTTCGCTGGCTGAAAACAGAAAAAGGACATCATTTTTTTGAGATAGACAGAACATCAAAACTCTATCTCAACGAAGAAGAAGTAAATGAAATTGCAGATCTGCTGGCTTACAGAACCTCCGGGGTTTTATATCCTTTACAGATCAGTGCAGATGAACATGGAAAGTTTGAAACCGTAGAAAATGCAGAGGTCTTTTCCAAAAGATGGGCCGCTGTAAAAGAAGAACTCTATAAAGAATTTGAAGGCGAAACGGTAGACGAATACTGCGGAAAGATTGAAAAAGTGATCAGCCAGCCCGAAGCCATCAATATGTATATTAAAAATGATTATTTCATCCGCTCTTTATTTTTTGGAATATATCAGCGTTTCGGAAATGAATATAGAACTGAGATGACAGAAACCTTTCCGGTAACAGATAATGCCATTGAACCTGCATATAAACTCACACTGGAAACAGATCCGGTGAAAGGAGAAACAGGTCTGATTACCATAGAAGGATATGGAAAGTTATATGAAGAAAGAAATATTGATGATTTTATAAGAAAATCACCTTTTTCATTGATTATAGAAGATCATCCTGTGATGAATGAAGAAGGAAGTTTCAGACTCATAGGCTATCTGAAAGGAGAAACTTCACTTCCGGAATCTCTTTACCTCGAATGCAGTATCATGCTGCAGGAAGAGAAAAAGATTTCAGTATCAGTTTCAGGAATTGATGAAAACTAAATTACCATTTCACTAAAGATAAAATTAATATGGCAGAAAAACATATTGTAGTACAGGGCGCCCTATGCAAATGCCAGTTCGGACAGGTTCCGGACAAGCTGAAAGTACTTACACACCAAAAAGAATATGCCAATGATAAAAGCGCTTCCAAAAAACTGATCGTTACTACGAAAGAAATAGGAGCAGCCACATTTGAAAAAAACACATTCGGAAACTGTACCAAAATGGGAGGTCCGCCTCCACCATGCAAAATTATGGTTACAGAATGGCAGAATTTTTATGATAAAGTACAGCTCAGCAATGGCGGATATATCATTGTGGAAGACAGCAAAGCCGTGTGTGCTGTTGCCGGAACGCCATGCATCGAGATTATAGACCACGGGCAAAGAGCAGAAGCCAGCCAGCAGAACTTTAAAAATGCCGACAAAGATGTTCAGCAGCAGATCAATCCGCTGGTAGATTCCGAAGAAATGTATAACGACCAGCCTTCAGGAGGAGGGCAGGATGGTGCAATCTAAATGATAAGAAAATGGCAAAAGGCGTAAAAAAAATAAAAGTTGTAAGCGGATTGTATTACCCCAAAATGTCTGTATTAGGGCAAAGGATTACCATAAAACCGGATCAGTGGGTGCAGTTTGGTGTGGATGAATGGCTGCCGGGCACCACAGATGCCGACAAAAAGAAACCTCTTACCTGGATGAGGCAGAACAGCAGCAAAAAAATTATCATCAATCAGATCACCTCTGCTACCGGATATAAATTTTTAATTGGTAAGCAGTACTGCGGAAGCTATCAGTTTTATATTGAAGCCAGTCTTTCAGGAGTAAGAGACCCTAAAGGTAATACAGGGCTATATGTAAAAGGCTGGTGTGAACCCAAAATTGTGAGCAGCAAATGGTCTACCCAGAAGAACAGCAAAAGCATTAAAAACAATAAAAAAGTTGATTATATTTCCTATGGACATATTGTTCATCTGAACCTCGTGACAGAAGGACTCAATGGAAATACAGTCAGCATTGAATTGTGGAATCAGCAGTCCGCAAAAGCAGATAAACTAGTACATACCTATAACAATGTACAGGTAATAGACGGTGAAGTGAATCTGAAAATAGAAAACACCTTTGCCTGGATGGCCTTTGTAGACAATATCCAGAATGTAGAGGAGTTCTATGTTAAAGTAAAAGATGTTGCATCCAAAAAGTACATTAAAGACAAGCTTGGAGATGACCTTCATGCCATCTATCTGAATGTAAAAAATAAAGTAGTTACTACCAATACCAACGGAGCCCAGAACCAGACACCAACTAAAGTGTATAAGCCGGATGTAAATTCCGTCAGGCTGGAACCTTGTAAGTTTGAAGTGATCAAAATCACAGAAAGTGAAATAAAAGACGGAAAGGCTAATAATATAACCGTTAAAGTTTTTGATAATGGTAATGGTATAAAGCAAATACAGTCACCGGCGCTTCAGGAACATATTAAAAGAACCATCTTTTATAAATTCGATTCTACAGAAATTGATAAAGATGGAGTCGCCATCCTGAATAATGTACTCAAATTCCTTTTAGAACATAAAGATGCCACCATGAATCTGAGTGGCTACGCTTGTGTAATCGGAAAACAGAATTACAATAAAGGTCTTTCCCAGAGAAGAGCGGATGTTGTGAAAAAATTCTTTGCAGACGGTGGATTAGATCCAAGAAGAATCATCTCTGTGGGAAAAGGAGAAGTAGATCCTACTGACGATAAAAAAGGAAGAGATAATATAAAGTATAAAAATGAGAAAGACTACGAAAATAACCGTAGAGTAGACATCTCATTTGTATTCAATGCCCATGATGCACAAACGGTTAACTATGAAGTGACAGCACCTAGTGTATCCATGAAGAAAGATATAACGATTGATGTTACCGGTTTTCAAACCAATGAATGCTTCAGAGACAGCAAAGGGAAACATAAAAAACAGGTCCTGATGGTAGATGTAGGTCAGGCAATAGATAAAGGAGATACTGTAAAGACATTTACCACACCATCATTTAATTATGGAGTATACTCAGATCTATCACAATTCAATGCTTTTCCTATACAATATATCTGGCCGATGTGGACCACCCCCAATCAGTTCCATCTTCACGCACATTCCTGCAGGTATTTTAGCAATGAAAAGAGAACAACCGTATTAATCAAAGCTTACCCGGACATTAAATGGACACTCACTTTCTTTGTTAATCTTACCAATGAACTGAGTGTGAAATGGCAGAACCAGCCAGCGGCAAAACATAAAGACCTACAGGCTAAAGCCGGTAAAATAGGTGCTGAAAGAAGATGGAAACAAAAGGATGCTTCCTTCGGATTCAGCCTGAAAAGTGAATGGGAAAAGAACAGAAGCGGCAGTTTTCAGAAAAGTAAGGAAGTTAAAGGAGAATACGAGACAAAATTCAAAAAGCTTTATGATCTTTTCGGATCAATGGGAGCAATGTCTGACGGTATTACCAACAAAACTAAAGGACAGGTTAGAAATATAGGTTTTAAAGGTCTTCCGGTAACTTTCGCAATCAAGCCTCCCAATATTAATCTGAAAGGTGAATGGTGTTTGGAAAGAGCCAAACAGAAAAATACCGAAATAGAAAGATTAGGAACAAAGGTTGATATATCTTTTAATGCAGAACCCCTGATAGGATTAGAAGTTACAATAGACCTCCTATGTACAGCTGTAGGACTGGTGGCAGGAGCCGTGAGTGGTGGAACCGCGGCACCAGGTGCTGTAAGGTTGTATGGAGTGATCAAAGACCAGATGAATACAGGAGTTGAGTTTGGGAATGATGATTTCGGAGCTAAACTGAGTTCAGATGTTTACATTGATCTTGTTATTTCAAGTGAAATCAAAACATCAATTGGTTTTTCATTCAATACCGTAAGTGAAAAAAGTGATAAGCAAGGAAAAATAGAAGCTAAAAATACCCTTAAAATTGAATTAAAAGCAGGGGTTTGGGCAAAAGCAGAAGCCAATCTTGTCATTGTGAAAGTAGAAGGATATTTTGAAATGAGCGGAAAGGGATCAGCTTCCATTACATTCGGGCATGGTGTGAAATTTGATGATAAAGGATTAAATTACCGCCCGGAATTAGGATTTGATGGACTCAACGCTGAGTATGTGATTAAAGGAAAAGTAGGAATGTCTGCAAAAAAGAAAATACCTAGAGGTGGCAGTAAAAAACCGGCAGAACTAAAAGGAAGTTCAGAAGACGAAGGTATTATCGCAGAAGGTAAATTTAACGAAATTGTACCTAAATTTGATGTCATCAAAAGTCTTGAAGAACTTTTCGGATTCAGTGCCGATATTCCGTTAATAAGAAATTAGATCATATGAAAAAGATAGTTTTAATAATTTTGTGTTTTATCATGTTTGTATCATGCCAGTCACAACAAAAAACAGATCTGGAAAAAATAGATTTTTCCAAAGGATATAAAGAAGTTCTGAAAGATACCAAATATCAGACAGAAGCGAGGGAAATTGTAACTACATTGCCTGTAGCTTATACCAAAGATGTTTCCAGATATAAATTCGGAAATATATCGTTTCCCGAACACAAAGAAAATAATGTAAAAAACTCCACCGTAGGATTACTCATTAACAATACTACAGAAAGGCTTACTAAAGGCGTGAAAATAGAACTGGAAGATACTGCTGCAGGTAACGATCTTTTAGCCTATCTCAAATCACAATACAAAAATCCTAAAGTTCTTGCAGGAGTTCCGGCAAAGAACAGTGAAGGTAAAATATTGGGGAATGCAGCCTATGCCTGGGATCTGAAAGGTAAAACAATGGTATTGGTACAATATTATGAATACACCAATAATAAACCCAATACTTCCTCTGTTCTCTATATTGTAGACAATCAGGTGAAGACGGCAGACGGGCAGGAAACAGCAGCATCACACCTGCTAAAAACGTATACTTCATAGCAGATTCTTATTGATGGATAATTATGATTATTATGCAGAAAAAGTAATTACGTATTTACCGTTAGTTATACTTTCTGTCATTGCAGTTATTTTACTACTTCCTAATTCTAGAAAAAGATTTTTAAGAATTCAGGCATCATTACCCACATCCAAAATAAAATCTGTGGCCATGGGGCTGGTAGAAATTCAGGGAAAACTTATTATGAAAGAACCTTTGATTTCTCCCGTTGCAAGAGAAGAATGCATAGGATATTATTATACAATTGAAGATGTGACCAGAGATAAAGAAGGGAAAAATTCTTATAAAACAATTCATAGAGAAACCCAGTGCAATCTCTTTCTGATGCAGGACGATTCAGGAACCATTGAAATACATCCCGAAGGCATAGAATTGATATTCATCGAAGAAACCAATGTAAGTTATAACGGACAGAAAAGATACAAGGAAACATTGCTTAAATCCGGCCAGGAAATGCTTCTGGTGGGAGCTGCCGATTCAAGAAACGGGGAAGCTTTCATCAGAAAAGATACAGGGCATAAGATTTTAGGAATTACTACTGTTGCAGGAATTTCAGTCTGGAATAAATACCAGCCCCTGTTGAGGTCATTTATTGTCACCTGTATTGTTATACTTATCGTAATGATTTTAATCTTATCACAATAATGAATCAACTTGTAGCAATTGTTATCGCCGTTTTTCTTATCGTGGCCATCGTGGCTTTTTTCATCAGTTTGTATAACAAGCTTGTCATGCTGAAATTCAATGTGGAAAAAGCGTATGGGAATATAGATGTTATTCTGAAGCAAAGAGCAGACGAAATTCCAAACCTTGTCAATGTAGCCAAACAGTTTATGGCACATGAAAAAGACCTGCTTACCAAACTGACAGACCTAAGAACTTCCTATAATAACACCAATGATTCCGACAGAAAAACAGAGCTTGCCAATGAGACATCAAAAGCACTTTCATCATTTTTTGCTGTTTCAGAAAACTATCCCGGCCTGCTGTCAAACAATAACTTCCTGGAACTACAGAAAAGAGTTTCCGGAATGGAAGATAAAATAGCAGACAGAAGAGAATTTTTCAATGACAGTGTAAACCTCTATAATATAGGAATTCATGAGTTTCCCAATGTTATATTGGCAAAAATGCTGGGCTATAAAGACAAAACCCTATTAGACGTTTCAAATCAGGAAAAACATTATGAAGGAGTTCAGTTTTAATACATTTTTCGGATATGAAAATATATTGATGGAAAAACCCGAAATTGTTTTGTTTGGGGCGATGCTTCTTCCTATAGGACTGATTATGATGGTGAGTATCATAGGATGGGTGTTCAGGAAACTGAAATTCAATATGTATATCATTCAGGCAATACTGTATACCTTGCTTTTCACCTTCTTTTTTGGAACGGTTACCATGCTCATTCTTTTTTTTATAACAGATAAAAACGGAGTTAAACTTGCGTGGTGCTGGAGCTCTATTTTCCTTGGAATGTTTTGTTTTAGCATCATCAATACCAATACCATCAGTAAAATGTTTACAGACTGGTCTAAAATCATTAAAAACTAAAATTATGATACAACAACCTTATTATATGATCGACTTCAGTGCATCAGCCTGTTTGTTTGAAATAAGGATTAATGATTATCCTGTGATTCATATGAATGTTGAGGGACAGGTTGCCACCAATATTCCTATCAATTTTGCCATATTGAAAAGTGGTGTTCAGACGATATCAGCAACCATTTTACCTAATATTGGCGATGTACAGCTGCATCCTAAATCAGAACTGAAATTTAATGTCAAACTTTTTGATGTGGCTAATGATTTTGTTTTTGATAAACAGTTTGGAGACTATCATTCAGAGGCTATTGAAGACAAAAAGAAACAGGTTATCAAATATGTTGGCTCCTTTAAAGCAGAAGTTCCTTATCAGCTTTCGGCATGGCAGAACGGGAGAAACCTGCAGGATATTAAAGACAGCAGAAAAAAACTGGAGCAGGCTTATGATCATATATCAAGATTAATAAGAGAAAATAAATTTGAAGATTATAAGAAATCAATTTCCAGAAGAGAAGAAAATATGGCTGCTTCTATGTATCTGTCAAAAGCAGAATCGGAAGAACGCTTTACTGATCTTGTAAAAGATTTCAAGTCCGGATTTAAAATACAACCTGTTTCTAAAGATGCCGTTATGTTTGTATGTGCGGAGAATAGAGTTGCCTTTTTAAAAAAAGTAAACGGGGAGTCTGCTTTATATCTGGAAAATCCTGAAACAGAAGAAGAACTGATGCTTGATATTTCATTTTATATACCTGAAGGAAAAGAAGAATTTGAAATAATATAAGCGTTTTATATTCATGCAAACAATAGGAATTTGAAGTTAAAAAATGAATAAAAAACGTTTTCCGGATACTTGAATCATTTTTTTTCTGTTCTATTATTGATAACCGCTTACTAACACTAACATTATGAAAAGATTGAAATATATAGTAATACCAATGCTCTGTCTGGCAGTTACTTCATGCGGCCATCAGAAAAATAAAGATACTGAGTCTTTGGTTGAAACACAGGGAAGTACCCAGACCGAACCTTTCAATCTTGCTAAACTGAAAGCAGGACAAAATATCAACGATATTTTAAATCTGCCGGAGCAACAGCAAAAGAAGCTGTCCGTACCAGTGAAGTTACCCTGATCGGAAATGAAAAGCTGGCTTTTGCTTCAAAAGAATTATTGCACTTCAATGGAATTGATCTGGAAGGAAAAAATAATAAAAATACAAACAAAGTAATTTTACATTTCGGAAAAGTAGATCAGGAAATTGGCCCGCTTGCCAATGAAAAAGAAGACGAACTGGGAATGTATCAGCTTGATATTTATACAGAGGAGGAAAAAACAGCACTTCTGGAAAACTTAAACAAAACACTTCAGAAACCTAGCTTTGATACCATTCGGGAAGGTTTTGAATCAGAAGTTAAAGATAATGAGATCATTCGGACACATAACAAACTCAGACAGGAAGTCGCGATCTGGAGAAGTAAAGATATGCTCTATTATTACTGCGAAACCAAAATAGATAACAGACCGGACGAATACCGCTGCAACCTCTTCGTGTTCAGAAATAAAGAATGGAAAGACCTTTTAAAAGGGTCAGGATATCCGGACCTGGATAAAATTTCTGCGAATTAATTAAGATAAAATAAACAGAGAATTTAGAACATTCGCTTAGTCAAATCAGCTTGCTGATTCCTCTCTGCCCTCTAAAATAAAACATTAGAAAAATAAAATCTCTGCGTTAAAATCTCTGCTCAATCAACAAAATCTGCGAGAGTTTAAAAAAATAAATGCCAGTCTAAAAAGACCGGCATTTTTTATATCAAATTACTATTTGAACTATTTCACTATAAACTGCATCGTCACCTGATCCAGTTTCAAAATATAAACTCCCTGACCAAGATTTCTGGTTTTAATAGAATTTCCATTTCTGAAAGGCCGGTCAATTGTCTGAAGAGTTTTCCCCTGAAGGTTATAAATCTCGGCTTTTTTTACTTTCTGAAGATCTCCTTTTACAAAAATCTCCTGATTGGTAACAGGGTTAGGAGAGATCTTAAAGCTGTTGGATGTAGTTTCTGCTGCTGTATTTTGAGCCATTCTTGCTGTTGATCCTGAATAACAAGTCCATGAAAGATCATCAATAGCCACTCTGTTACTTGTTGAATTATTAACCAGACTTACCACTACATTTCCTGAAACGTTGATATTGTTAATGGTCGTCGTTGTAACTGAAGTACTGTAAGGAATAGTTCCTACGGTTGTTCCATTTATTTTTACATCAAAAGTACCATTGGTTCCTGAGAATTTAAGCTGTGTAGTTACTGTTAAAGAACCAATACCGTTTGCAGAACTGCCGGAAGTTAAAGAACCGTTTCTTACCGTAATTGCTTTATTATTAATAGTCTGGTCTGTTCTTGCATCCGTTGCGGTCCAGGAAATGCCGCCATTGCTCCATGTTCTGGTTGTATAAGTAGAGTTGGCTGCAGGAATGGTTTCAAAATTTTCATTGGCACAGCTGGTTCCTGGAGTAGTCCCGCCAGAAGTAGTAGTACCGGAAACTGTTGAACTGTTCGATGAAGAATTTCCAGCTGCATCTTTTGCTACCACGTAAAAACTATAAGTTGTAGAAGGCGTAAGCCCTGAAATGGTTGCTGAAGTTGAACTTGTCGTAGTTTGCAGAATTCCGTTCATGTAAACATTATATCCTGTTACTCCTACATTATCGGTAGAAGCATTCCATGCAAGAGAAATACTGCTGGAAGTTGTTCCTGAAACATTCAGACCTGTTGCTGTAGTAGGCGCCTGTGTATCACCTGAAGGCTGCTGGGAACCCCAGATAAGGTTAACATAATTTGGATTGTCGATAAAAGGGTTTCTGTTCCCCTGAAAAGTATAGGAAGCATTATTTCTTTTGATCTCAGCCTGGGAAACCGGATCCTGATTGTGCCATGCCAAAAGGACATTAAGTTCCCATGTCTGTAATCCCGGGAACGCAGAACTTCCTAACATATTTCCTGACGAAAAAGAAGAAAGCTTGCTTTGATAACGGGTTACAAAATAGAAAATCATACGGGCCACATCTCCTTTAAACTCGTCAATAGGCTCAAATACCGTTCCTGAATATCCTGAAGAAGCAGATGTTCCCAGCTTGGAACCATTTTGTGAAGTAAAAGAAGCACTTCCTACCTTTCCGAAAGGATAATTACTTCTCATTCCGTTTACCTTTCCGTCTGTAGCTCTGATAAAGTGAATATCCGACACCATTGGAGAGGCCTGATTAAAAAAACTTTGAGGAACAATGTGCTCTCTGTTATAACAGTTTCCTTCACTGGAATAGGTACCGCACTGATCGGTTCCGGGAGTATAGTTATACGGGTCAGCCCCTGCAGGCTTTTCAGAATAAATATCAAGGATAGTTCCGTCATTTTCATAATCTTTGTCAATATCAGTAGTTTTATAACCTGTCCAAAGTCCACTGTATCCTTTATCAATATGTCCGTTGGTGATAATGCTGCTTAATTCAGTTTTCAGTGCTGCACCACTCAGTCCGTTGGCAGAATTGTAGTATCCTGCAGGAGCCTGGGCGTGGGCAAGTCCCGCAAATACAGAAAATAAAATGATTTTTTTCATAATTAATATTTAATATAAAGTTTCAGCAAGAATACCACAATTTTTGTGAATAAAAAATTACAAAATTGTTAATTTTAAACACACTGTATGTAATGCATAATGAGTGATAAATGGTGGATGATGAATGATGATGAACGATGAGGTTTCGTATGTGATTCAGTTTTTTATATCTTGAATTATGATTTTTCTATAATCTATCCTCAGTATTGTAAATTCAATAGGATCGGGCTATAATCCAGAGCGTAGACGAAGGAAGCCCGGTTTAAAATAAGACGTTTTATCATCTGGCTTCAGCCAAAACTTAAATAACAGAAGATTATATCACGGCTATCTGTGTAATTCTGTGCTATCTGCAGGAAAAAACAAATAATTATCCATAAAAAAAGCCGATACCAAACGTACCGGCTATATAATGGATGACTTACATCTTATTTTCTTTGTGGCGGATAATTTTTCATAATCTCAGCCATAATCTCTGGAATCTGTCTCTGTTTTGCTTTTGGAGAATCTACAGAAATTCCGCTTCCGATACCCTGCCAAACCAATTTGTTGCTTTTTGCATCGATAAGATCAACGATCAAAGCGCCTTCATTGTAGTTGGTTGTCCATGTTCTGTTCATACCAACACCCCATCCGAATGGTCCGCCCCATCCCCACATTCCGTAAGGAGAAGAGGAATTGATATCAGTAATCTTTTTATGATTTGCTTTTACGTTGATAATCAGATCAGGGTTTTCTCCGGACTGAAGTCCTTTGCTCTGAAGCTGTCTCGACAGCTCATTCAGCACTCTGTCTTTATCAATATCATTCAGTTTTAGATCATCAATTCTTATTTTATAGGTTTTGTAAGAATTGAAATTGGCGGTTTCAGCATAATCCGAACGTACCTGAAAAGGGCTACAAGAAGTTAAGCCTAATGTAGCAGATGCCAACAAAATAAAAATATATTTTTTCATTTTATTTATTTTTTTTATCACTTTTAATGAATGTATCAGTCTTTTTATCGTACCCGTAAGGACAGTGTCTGCAGCCGCTTTTACAGCAATATCCTCTTTTCAGATGGAATTTTTCTGTAAAAACCTTGTACCCCTGTTCATTATAGTAGAAGTCTTCACCTTCTTTGATGTCATAATGGGCCATAAGTTAAATGCTAGTCAAAAAACTTTTTATATTTGTTACTATGATAATTGTATGCCAAAAGCCTTTAAAAAAATTAAAAATTAATGGCATCGCTCTCTTTCCCTTTATCTTCATTAGGAAACCCGAAGATAAGGAAAATAATGTATTGATCAATCACGAAAAAATTCATTTACGGCAGCAACTGGAAATGCTCGTTATTTTCTTCTATATTTTCTATGGTATTGAATACTATTACTGGTTTTTTAAACTCAAAGACGGATATCTGGCCTACAGAAGAATCTCCTTTGAAAGAGAAGCCTATGCTAATGAAAACAACCTGAATTATCTCAGAAAAAGAAAATTGTGGAACTTCAGGAAATACTTTTAGAATAAGGGTATGATGCATTGGATTTCCGGGTTACGAGATTCGGGTTCAGGCTTCTGGATTCTGGCTTCCGATTTATTCTTTGTAATGACAGAAGTATTAAGATCTTTCACATCAAGATAACCGGAATATTTTGGCATTGCAGTACTGTATAATTCAATAGGAATGGGCATTAGCCCTTTTATCAAAAAAATCAAAATTCATCCGGCTTTAGATTCTGTGTTAACTTCCAAATATTTTTTATACATTTATATTTATAAAAGCGACCTTGAGTTAGCTTGCGTAGGGTGAACGTCTTTGATTTTTACCCTACTTTCTTCAAAATCTATCTGGTAAAAAGTTTTATTTTTAAATAAAATA